>JBDRFQ010000274.1:0-5671 GCA_043818685.1 Candidatus Eiseniibacteriota bacterium | reverse complement strand
CGCCGAGGCGCGCCGCGTTCCGACCACTCTCGAGCAAGAGCTCGCGTTCTACCCGTCCGGCCGCATGCTCCGGCCGCTCGTGTCCGGCTTCCACAACTTCGTCGCCGACGTTCTCTGGCTCCGCGCGATCCAGTACTACGGAGAACACCGGAAGACCGATCTCGTGTTCGACAAGGCGGCGCACGTCTTCCGCGTCCTCACCGACCTCGACCCGCATTTCATCGAGGCGTACCGCTTCGGGGCGCTGGTCGTGGTGGAGGACGCGCGCGATCCTGAATCGGGGTACGCGCTGCTCAGGAAGGGGATCCGCGAGAACCCGGGCCAGTGGGAGCTCCCCTTTGATCTCGGCTTCCATTACTTCCTCCATCAAGAGTACGGGTGGGCGGCGTCCTACTTCCGCCGGGCGGCGGGCCTCCAGCCGGAGAACGTGCGGGTGCGGCGGTTCGCCGCGCACGCGGAGAAGAGGCGCGGGGGGCTCGACACGTCGGAGGAGCTCTGGAGGGAGATCCTGGGGACCACGGAGAACGAGCGCTTCCGCGAGGCGGCGGAGTTCGCCCTTCTCGGGATCCAGGCCGCGCGGGACACGACCGACCTCGCCCGGGCGGCCCGCGCTTTCCGGGACCGGAAGGGGAGGTTCCCGCTCGCGCCGGAGGATCTGGTGCGGGCGGGACTGCTCGCCCGCACGCCGAGGGAGCCGTTCGGCGAGCGCTACGTGATCCACCCGGTCACCGGCGAGGTGCGCTCCTCGTTTCTCCTGGCGCGGGAGATCCGGAGGGACCTTCACGTTCTCGGGGTCGCGGCGGGCTCCTTCCGGGCGTCCCGCGGCCGAGGCCCGGCGAGCCTCGAGGAGCTGGTGGTCGGGGGCTTCGCCGACGCGATCCCCTCCCCCTGGGGGGTCGAGGATGCGGTGAACGCCGCGTCGGGAGAAATCGAGGCGCGCGCCGTTGCGCCGCTCCTCCCGGCGAGAAGAGGAGCACCGGAGGAGGGGGAGGGCCGCTCGTGAAGACGCTTCTCCCCGTCCTTCCCCTCCTCCTCTTCGCGGGGGTTCTCCTTCTCTTCTTTCTCCCCTGGGGGTTGACGCGGTTCACGCGCGCCTTTCGAGGGAAGGAGGATCGCCCGAACGAGACCGAGTTCCTCCTCACCACGGTTCAGGACGTGGTGACCGGGATCCGCGCGAGCGAGAGCGACCTCCGCGATCTCTACTCGAAGGCGGAGCGGCGTGCGTCGTTTCTCGGGCACTACCACCAGGGGATCCTCGAGTCGCTGATGACGGGCGTCGTCGCGTGCAACCGCCGCGGGGAGATCACGTCGCTCAACCGAGCCGCGGCCGCGATCCTCCGAGTCCCCGCGTCGAGCGCGCGCGGGATGCGGCTCGATGGCCTCGTCGGCCCCGGCCACATCTTCGCGCGCATGCTGAGCGCCGTCGTGAAGGGGGAGCCGGTGGAGGATCGGGTGGAGCTCGAGCTGCGGCGGGAAGGGGAGGAGCCGCTCTGGATCGAGCTTCGGACATCGATCCTATATGGGCGAAGTGGGCACCCGGTCGGAGCGACGTTTCTGCTCGACGACGTGACCGAGCGGAGAATCCTCCGCCGCCGCGTCGCGCTGAAGGAGAGGCTCGCCGCGATGGGCGAGGTCTCGGCCGGGATCGCCCACGAGTTTCGAAACGCCCTCAACTCGCTGGGCGGTCTCGCCAAGCTGATCGCGCGCCGCTCCGAGGGGGACGAGCGGATCGCGCCGCTCGCCGGCGAGATCCTGAACGAGACGAAGAGGATGGAACAGACCCTGCACGAGCTCCGCCTCTTCGTGAAGCCCGAGGAGCTCTCGGCCGAGCTCGTGTCGCCCGGAGAGCTGATCCGCTCCGTTCTCGTTCCGCTCGTCGAGAACGCGGCGGCGCGCGGGATCCGCTTCCAGATGGCGGTTCCACGCGACCTCCCGGAGATCCGGGCGGATCGGACGCTCCTCGCGCAGGCGCTCCGCAATCTCGTGCAGAACGCGATCCACGCGATGGAGTCCGGGGGAACGCTGACGGTGAGGGCCCGGGCGCGCGGGCCGGCGGGCGAGAAGAACGCCTTTCTGATGATCTCGGTGAGCGACACCGGCTCCGGGATTCCGGAAGAGGTCCGAGAGAAGATCTTCACGCCGTTCTTCACGACGAGGCCGGAGGGGACGGGGCTCGGCCTTCCCCTCGTTCAGAAGGCGATGGCCGCGCACGGGGGGAGCGTGGACCTCGAGTCGAGCCCGTCTCGGGGCGCGACCTTCACCCTCACCCTTCCCCTCGGATGCGCGGAGCGCGCGTGCAGGCCCGAGCGGGAGCGCGCGGGCGGCCGGAGCGGCGCGGAGGACGCCGGAGCCGCCGGGCCGTCCCCGGAAAGAGGAGCGGGCGCCCGATGAGCGAGAGAAAGATCCTCGTGGTGGAAGACAGGGCGGGGACCCGGAAGATGCTCGAGGAGACCCTCGCGGACGAAGGGTACGAGGCAGTCGCGGTGCCGACCGGCGAAGAGGCCCTCCGCCGGATCAGGGAGGAGAGCTACGATCTCATCCTCACCGACCTCGCCCTTCCCGGGATCGACGGCCTCCGGGTGCTCGCCGCCTCGAAGGAGAGCGACCCGCTCGCTCCGGTCATCGTGATGACCGCACACGGCACGGTCGAGAACGCCGTGCGGGCGATGAAGGAGGGGGCCTACGACTTCGTCGTGAAGCCGGTCGATACGGAGCGGCTCCTCCTGCTCGTCCGGCGGGCGGCGGAGAGGCGCGTGCTCGAGGTCCGAAATCGCGGGTACTCGTCGGCGGTGGCCCCGCCCGTCATCGTGGGGAAGAGCGAAGCGATCCGCCGCGTGCTTCGCCTCGCCGAGAAGGTCGCGCCGAGCGACGCGGCGGTCCTCCTCCTCGGGGAGAGCGGAACCGGCAAGGAGCTTTTCGCGCGCATGATTCACACGCTGAGCCCGCGCGGCGGACACCCGCTCGTGGCGGTGAACTGCGCGGCGATCCCCCGGGAGCTCGTCGAAGCGGAGCTTTTCGGGTCAGAGAAGGGGGCGTACACGGGCGCGGACCGCCTCCGGGTAGGGAAGTTCGAGCTCGCCGATGGCGGCACGATCTTCTTCGACGAGATCGGCGAGCTCTCCCTTCCGCTTCAGTCGAAGCTTCTCCGGGTTCTTGAAGGAAAAACGGTCGAGCGGATCGGCGGATCCCGCGCGATTCGCGCGGATGTCCGGCTCATCACCGCGACGAACCGGGTCCTCGAGGAGGAGGTTCGCGAGGGGCGGTTTCGGGAGGACCTTTTCTACCGGCTCAACGTCTTCCCGATACAGGTTCCTCCCCTTCGCGAACGGAGGGAAGACGTCCCCCTTCTCGCGGGCCATTTCCTCGCCCGGTTCGCGGGCGAGATGAAGAGGGACCGGATCCGGCTCTCGCCGGAGGCGCTCGGCGCGCTCGAAAGCTACGACTGGCCCGGGAACGTGCGCGAGCTCGGGAACGTCCTGGAGCGGGCGATGATCCTCGCCGAGGGGGACACCATTCCGGCGGAGCTCGTCGTCCCGCGACCGAGCTCCCCCGGGTCGGACGAGCGGCGAACCGCCCTCGCGGCGGGCGATCTCCACGCCGCGGTCCGGGAGACGGTGAGAAGGGTCGAGGCGGATCTCATTGGCCGAGTGCTCCGGGACTGCGGGGGGAACAAGAGCGAGGCGGCGCGCCGGATGCGGATCAGCTATCGATCGTTGTGGTCGAAAGTGAAGGAGTACGGTCTGGAATGAGAGCGCTCGTCCTCGCGTCGATGGCGTTTCTTCTCCCGCTCGCGGGGCCCTCCGCGGCGGGAACGTTTTCCCACCCGAACCGCGTGCTCGCCGGCGTCTGGCAGATACCCTTCTTCTACCCGCCGGCGGAGACGCTCTCCCTTCCGGCGACGATCCGCTGCAGCGTCGGATCGGACACCGCGGAGGCCGAGCTCGTCCCGCTCCCGAGGCTCGGGGGCGGCCCCCGCTACGGCGCCTTCGTCGAGGAGCCCCTTCTCGCGCAGAGGCCGGGGACGAGCATCCGGGTGGAGGTCCTGCTGGGGGACTCGACGCTGGAGTCCGCGTCCGTTCCGGTGGATTCCCGTCCCTCTCCGGCGCTGCTCGCCACGGCCGACGAGGAGAGCGGGGTCGTGCTCTGGGCGGAGGACGGCGCGGGCGGTTTCTCTCCGCTCGACACCGCGCGGGCGTCCTCGCCCGTTCGCGAGGTGCTGCTCCTCCGGACGCGGAGAGGATCCGCGCGCGTCGTCGGCGCGACGGACGCGGGGGAAGCGATCGTCTGGTCGGCGGACGGAGGGCTCCGTGAGATCGCGCGCCACGCGCTCGGCGGCTCCCCGAGCTGCGGGGCGGCCGGCGCGTCCTCCCTCGATGGCTACTTCGGCCTCCTCGACGGCCGGATCGTCCGGGTGAGGCTCGAGGGGGCGGGGGAGGCGGAGGTGGTCGCCTCGGCGGAGGGAATCCCGACGAGCCTCGCGCTCGGAGACGCCGACGACGACGGGACGGACGATCTCGCCGCCACGGTCCTGGAGATCGAGCGGTCGAACCTCGTGGTCTGGCGCGGGCTGGACGACGATCACTTCGACCGCGACCGGCCCCGGGTCATCCTCCTTCCGGGGACGGGGCGCAACGTCCTCTTCGCCCCTCTCGATCGCGACCCGGAGCTTCTTCTGCTCCTCCACGCGGGCGACGTCGACCTCTCGGGCGTCCTGGTTTGGAGCCTCGCCGGCGTGGACTCCGTTCGGGTGATCGACCTCCCGGGGATCTCCCACAAGAGCGTCCACCGCCTCGTGGGCGGGGATTGGAACGGGGACGGAGTCCGGGATCTCGCGGTGCTGACCGGGGGTTCCCGGTCCCTCCTCGAGTTCTTTCTCATGGATGAGGGGGGCTCGCCGCCGGCGCCCGCCTGCGCGGTTCCGGTCTCGGGGCCGGAGGTCGGTCTCGTCGCCGGGGACTTTGACGGAAACGGATCGGACGATCTCTTGGTGGTGGAGGGGAGGTTCGGGATCTGGCTGAGCGACGGCACGGGGCGGATGGCGGCCCTGCCGAACCCGCCCCGAGGAGCGCCCGCCCGCGCGGCTCTCCTCGACCTCCCGTAGCCGCTGGTTCGGCATCGCGTTGCCGAATCTCGGAACGGGCGTGCAGGACCGGAGGGAGGCTGCTCCTAGAAACGAACCGAGAAAAGTGTCGTAAGCGACTGCGGTATCGGCGGTTAACCATTAGATCTCCCCGGAGATGGGCGGGGAACGGGACTTGCCATCTTGGCTTGACGGGAGGAACGAGGATGGATGCGAAGCAGGCTCGAGGGCGCGGCGGGTTTTCACTGATCGAGTTGATGGTCGCGATGGCTCTGCTCGGTTTCGCGTTCCTCGCGATGGGAAAGCTCTTCCTCGCCTCCAGCGAGCACGCGAAGCAGGGAAGACACGACCTGGTCGCCCTCAACTCGGCGAACGAGATCCTCGAGCGGATGCACGCGGTGGGTTTCGAGGAACTGAAACATCTCTTCGACGGGATCGACACCGACGAGGGGGCGACGGTACCGGCGGAGGCGCGCGAGTGGGCGGACCATCTCCGGGAGCACCTCGGTCCGACGGCGCGGGCGACGGTCGACGTTTTCGACGAAAACGATGACTCCGAGCTCCCGCGCGGCCTCGTCGAGGTCGACATCC
>JBDRFQ010000273.1:0-7180 GCA_043818685.1 Candidatus Eiseniibacteriota bacterium | reverse complement strand
TCCGCCGGTGGCTGGTCCGCCACCCTCGGTACCACCTGCACTTCACCCCGACGTACGCCTCCTGGCTCAATCAAGTGGAACGCTGGTTTGCCCTGATTACCCGTCGGGCGATCCGCCGGGGTTCGTTCACCAGCGTGCGGGACCTTGTCGCGAAGATCGACCGCTTCGTGAGGCTCTACAACCCCGAGGCTCGGCCCTTCCTGTGGACTGCGACGGCCGACGCGATCCTCGGAAAGATCGAAAGACTTTGTACTGTTATTAATGGGACACGACACTAGCCCGCGATCGGGCGGAGCGGTTTCCCCTCCATCGGAAAGGGCGAAGGAGCGCCGAGGCGCGCGCAGATCGTCGGCGCGAGATCGAGAATCGTCCCGGACTCGATCCGATCTCCCCGGGGGATCCCCTCCCCCGCGGCGAGCAAGAAGCCCTCCCCCCTGTGGTTCCCGGAACGGCCGTCCGGGTTCCTCCCGGGGGTCGGCCAGGGAATCGTTCCGAAGCGGTCCGATGCCACCGCCTCGTGGCCCGCCGCCGGCGTCTCCGACCAGATCACGACGAGATCGGGGAGCAGGCCCGCGCGGTCCCCCGCCGGGAGCGCCCGATCGGGCCGCACGACATCGGCGACGATCGGCTCGCCGCTTCGCGCGTCGCGAAACGTCCGCACCCCCTCGGCGATCGCGTCTCGAAGGCTCTCGTACGACTCCTCCGACACCACGCCGTCCCGCTCGCGCCCCTTGAGGTTGATGCGGACGTAGCCGTGCTGATCCGCCGGAAGGGTGAACGCCTCGGCCGCCTCCCAGACGGCGGAAGATCGCCTCCAGAAAGCGGTGAGACGGTCTTGGATCGGGAGCGGGAAGCGGCTCTTCACGGCGCGTCGGAGCTCGATCGGAACCGCGTCGCGCAGCCGAACGAGCCGGCTCCTCGGAGGGGGTCCGGCCGCCGAGACGCGGGACCGATGAAGAACGCGCCGGAGCATCTCGGGAAAGAGGATCTCGCGGCTGTTGTTCGGCCCCATGCCGTGGAGCGAGAAGACGAGCACCGTCGTTCCGCTCCCCGCCGCTTCCACGAGAACTCCGATCGCCTCGTCGAGGGCGGCGTAAACGCCGCGAAACGCGGAGCGGAAGATCTCTCTCGTCCCCGGCTTGACGCTTCCGGCGGCGGATGTCTCGTCCCATAGCTTGTGGCCCGCGCGGTGCGCGGCGCCGAAGCCGACGAAGAAGAGATCCCACGTTTCCCGGCGCATGAGGGAAGCCCCCATGCGCGCGAGCTGTTCCGTGGCTCCGGAGAGACGCGGCGGGAGGTCGAGAAGGGGGATCGTCTTCTGCGGCCCGTAGACCTCGGTCCGCATCACGCGCCTCCCGAAACCGCCCCGAAACAGCGAGAGGGCCTCGGGGGGATGGGAGGCGGGAGGACCGAGGACGTCGTGCGCCGCCCAGCCGGAGATCTCGATCCCCTCGAAGGGCCGCGGCGGATAGGCGAGCGGCATGTCGAGGACGATCGGCCGCGGACCCGCGGCGGCGAACGCGCGCCAGAAGGGCGTGAGGGGAAGCCAGTCCCCGAAGGGGCGCTCCATCGCCCCGCGCCTCGGGTTCCACTGGAGGACATGGTAGTGTCCGTGTGCGCCCGGAGAAGTTCCCGTATAGAAGGTCGGCCAGGGCGATCCGGTGAGGTAGGGCGCGACGGTGGCGAGGCGCCCGTAGCATCCGTTCCGACGAAGGCGCGCGAGGTTCGGAAGCGCCCCCTCCTCGGTCCACCTCTCAATCAGGGAAGGCTCCGCCGCGTCGAGACCGACGAGGAGAAGGCGGGGCTTCGCTGTCCGATCGGTGTTCACACCCGCGTCCTCTTCGGTACGAGGCTCGGCCGTCGATCCGTCGAGAGCCGGCTCCCGGCCGCGCGGCGCTCGGGCCTGCCCGTCTCCCCAGTCGGCCCCCGGCACGTGTTGCCGGCCCTGCCCTTCGGGAGCATCTTCGGCGAATTCCCTCCGGCCATTCTAGTCTAATCCTGTTGCCCCCGCATTGCGTCAACACCGGGAAGACCGGCGGGGAGCGCCGGCATCCGTGGGGGCAGGCGTCTCCGCGGAAAACGATACCCGGCCCGGGCGGTGCGGTGCTAAGGTCGTGGTGTTCCGCCCCGCGGAGAGGAGGAATAGCCATGGCGGAGGAAGTCAAGATCGGGCACGTTAGCCACTACTTCGGCAAGATCCAGGTGGCGGCGATCGAGCTCACCGACGGAGCGCTCGCCGTCGGCGACACGATCCACGTCAAGGGACACACATCCGATTTCACGCAGACGATCGATTCGATGCAGATCGACAGGGCCGATGTGCCGCGCGCGGAGAAGGGGCAGTCGATCGGCATCCGCGCGAGCGAGCACGCGCGCGAGGGGGACATCGTTTACAAGGTCGTCGAGTAGCGAGCGGCCGGCCGACAGCGCGCAGCACGCTATCGCAGCACCGAGACCCCGAAGCGCGCGAGGAGATCCACGACCCGCGTGAGCGGAAGGCCGACAATCCCGGTCGGGTCGTCCGCACGCATCCATTCGAACAGCGCGGCGCCGAGCCCCTCGCTCCTGTAGGCGCCGACGCAATCGAGCACCTCTTCCCGCCCGAGGTAGTTCTCGATCTCCTCGTGCGAGAGTTTCCGCATGCGGAGACGCGCGATGTCGATCGCGTTCTCTACCCGCCCGTCGACCGAGTCGAGAAGAGCGACCGCCGTGACGAGCCTGTGCTCGCGCCCCGAGAGCAGGCGGAGCGTCGCGCGCGCGGCTTCGATCGTTCCCGGTTTGCGGAGGGCGCGCCCTTCGATCTCGGCGATCTGATCCGATCCGAGGAGGAGCGCGCCGGGAAAGTCGGCGGCCACCGAGCGCGCCTTCCGCTCGGCGAGGGCGAGGGAGCGTTCCTCGGCGCGGAGCACATCGAGCCCTTCCTCGTCGCACCTCGGGGCAACGGCACGATAGGGGACGCCCAGACGGTCGAGGAGGGCGCGGCGGTAACGCGAGGTGGAGGCCAGAACGAGGTCTCTCAAGGCGTCCCTCGCCGCTAAGCTCTCGGCTCCCGCCGAATCGAGAGGTTCAGGGAGATCTGCTTGCGAAGCCACGCGCCGAGAGCTTCGGGGTCCTCCGCGCGCACCATGTCCGCGAGCTTGGAGAGAAGAACCTCCGCGCGCGCGGCGACCCGGTGCCCGCCGGCGCTGCCGAACCCGCCGAACGCGGTCCGGGCGTTGCGGCCGACGTCGACCCGCGGCCCCTTGCCTCGGCGGATGACGATGACGCGGTTGCGATAGGTGCTCGCGACCGCGACGACCGAGGTGCCCGCCACGCCGTTGAAGATGTCGGCGAGGATCACGAGGCTGTCCGGCGGCACCGGCCCGGCCACGAAGACGTAGAGGAAACGGCGCCGGATCTGCACGCGGCCGATCGCCCGCGCGAGGAGACCGAGATCGTCCCGCGAGATGCGCTCGTGCTCGATCTGCCGCAGGTGCGTGAGGTTCGCCTTTTGCAGCAGGAAGGCGTACGCCTCCACGTCCTCCCGCGTCGTCGAGCGGGTGAGGCCGTTCGTGTCGGTCTTGATGCCGAAGCAGAGCGCGGTCGCCAGCGCCGGGGGGATCTTCACGCGCGCCGCCCGCAGGTACTCGGTGAGGATCGTCGCCGTCGCCCCCTCTTTGGAGCGGACGTCCGAGAAATCCGCCTCGAACGTGGTCACGACCGGATGGTGGTCGATCACGACATGGAACCTCGGAATCGGAAGCCCGACGAAGTGGTCAGGCTGCCCGTCCACGACGGCGAACTTCGTGAACGTCTGCGGATCGACCTTGTCGAGACGCTCGCTCCGGATCTTGAGGAGGCGAACCATCGCCTGGTTCTCGAGACGGCCGACCTCGCCGACGTGGCAGACCTGGCAGGCCTGCACCTTCCCGGTGAGGACGCGCTTCAGCGCCCAGGCGGAGGAGAGGGCGTCCGGATCGGGCTTCATGAGGACAAGCACGCGGTCCGCCGGCGTGAGGACCTGAAGGAGCTCTTTCAGCTTTTTCGATTGCTGGACCATCTTCTTGTTGGTGCCCGGCTACGAATCTGAAGAACTCGCAGCCTGGCACCTGATTACCCTGTTCAATTACGTAGCCAGGCACCTGGATTCAGGCGCCTCGTTCAACAGGTCAGCAGGCTTTCTTGGCGCCCTTGCCCGCGTTGAAGCGATCGGGATTGAGACCCGCGAGCTCCGGGAGCACGAAGAGGCCGTTCTTCCGGATCAGCCTGTCGTCGAAGTGGATCTCGCCCCCGCCGCGCTTCTCCGTCTGGATGAGCACCATGTCCCAATGCACGGCGGACTTGTTGCCGTTGAACGCGTCGTCGTACGAGTTCCCCGCGGCGAGGTGGAGGCTCCCCGCGATCTTCTCGTCGAAGAGGATGTCGCACATCGGGTTCTCGATCATCGGGTTGAAGCCGAGCGCGAACTCGCCGAGATACCGAGCGCCCCCGTCGCTGTCCAGCACGCGGTTCAGCGCCTCGGTGTTCGTGGATGTTGCCTCAACGATTTTGCCTTTCTTGAACTCGAGGCGGATGTCGTCGAACGTGATGCCGTGGTAGATCGTTCGTGCGTTGTACCGGACCACGCCGTTCACGCTCTCCTTCACCGGGCACGAATAGCACTCGCCGTCGGGAACGTTCTTCTCGCCGCAGCAGGGAACCACGTTGATCCCCTTGATCGAGAAGGAGAGGTCCGTCTCGCCCGGCCCGAGGATGCGTACCTTGTCGGTCTTCTTCATGAGATCGACGAGCGGCTTCACCGATTCCGCCATGTGGGCGTAATCGACCAGGCAAACATCAAAGTAAAAATCTTCGAAGCGATCCGTTCCGACCCCGGCGAGCTGCGCCATCGACGGGGTCGGCCAGCGGAGCACGACCCACTTCGTTTTCGGCACGCGGAAGTCGACGTGCACGTGCTGGAAGACCTTCGTCTGATAAATCCGCATCTTCTCGGGAGGAACCGTGGCGAGCTCGGAGGAGTTGTTCTGGCCGCGCATCCCGATGTACGCCTGCACCTGCTCCATCTGGAAGCGCTCCACCTTCCCCATGAGCTCCATGCGCCGCTCCACGTCCTTCTCGGCCCCGATCTGGTAGAGGTCTCGGAGAACCTGGTTGTCTTTCCAAAGGACGAGCGGAACGCCGCCCGCCTCGACGGCCCGGCGGACGAGCGCGGAGACCATCTCCCTGGGGATGTCGGTCGCCTCGACGAGAACGACCTCCCCCTTCCGGAGCCTGGTCGAGTGCGTGATCAGGAGATCCGCCAGCTTCATCATTCTCGGATCGATCATTCCGTCTCCTCCCCGGGGAATGTCGGTTGAGAGGGTTGTGCCTTCGAAAGGTCCCCTGGCAGTATATTCCAAAGGGGATGCGGCCGGAAGGGTTTTCCCGGGACGAGGCCCATCCTCCGGGGAGAAGGCCGCGAGAGCCAACTCATTTCGTTCCAGCGCGTTGCAAGCGCATCGATCGGGGAGAGGAATGACACCTTCAGCCGCCCGAAAGAAGGAGGCGGCAGGCCGGGTGCCCGGCGCGGAGGAGCGGCTGCAGGAGCGCCCGCGGCTCCACGGCGCCCTTCTCGCCCTCGCGCTTCTCGCCCTCACGCTCGGGTTCGCCTGCGCCCCGAGGAAGACGACGGTTCCCGGAGCGGAGAAGCGGCCGAGCGGGAGGTTCTCCTTCGCCGTCGTGAGCGACACGCACACAGGCACCACCGCGCACACCGGGAAGAGGGTCTTCGCCCGCCTTATCGAGCAGATCAACGAGAAGGACCCGGACTTCCTCGTGCACTGCGGGGACTGGATCATCAGCCCGACCCCCGACAAGCTCGGGGAGGCGACCGCGGACACGTTCCTCCACTATCTCTCGCTTCTCGACCCGGGGATCGCCTTCTATCCGGTTCTCGGGAACCACGAGGGGGACTACGAGGACTACACCTACGCGCGCTCCTTCTTCGCCGTCCTCGGGGAGAGCGGCTGGTACTCCTTCGATCACGGGAGCGCGCATTTCTTCGTCGTCGAGAACAACTCCGACGCGCCGGACTCCGGCCTCCCCGGCTACCGCTTCTGCCTGCCGAACGGCGGGATCAACACGCCCGGCTCGCCGCAGCGAAACTGGCTCGCGAGCGATCTCGCGAACCGCCTCCCGGAAACGGCGTGGACCTTCGGCTTCGGCCACCGCGCGTACTACGGGGCGGAGCAGTACGCGGGGCGGAGGAACATCGAGAGCGCGCGCCGGGGACCCGGTTCCTTCTGCGGGCTCGTCGAGGACGCGGGCGTCGATCTCTTCTTCAGCGGCGACCAGCACTGCTACACGAGGACGGCGCCGATCCGCGGCGGCGAAGCGTGCGCGGAGAGCGAGAGCGCCACCGTGTACCTCACCGTCGGAGGCGGGGGCGGACGGATCAACCGCGGGGTCAAGGTGGGCATCGACTTCCCCGCCCTCGAGGGGCTTCCCGAGGGCGCCTACGCAGCGGGAACCAAGACGCGCCACTTCTTCGTCCACTGCTCGGTCGAGGATCGGCTTTTCCACGCGGACGTCATCGACACCTCGGGCGCCCTCATCGACTCCTTCTCGATCCGGAAGTAGGTCGCGGGCCCCGAAAGACCGGTGCTCCGGCGGGCCTGCCGCGCGGTATTCCCCAGGCGGCGGGCGGTTTGACCCGGGCAGCGAGTCAGACAGAACGGTGATGGGCCTGCCTGGGAAAACGTCAACATTCCTTGCCAGATCGCGCCGGGCAGGGGCACATTCGGTTGACATCCGTAACCAGTTATAATTCAATGAATTGCGTCGGTTTGCCCTCTTGCGGGCCCTGGCAGGCAACCTGGGTTGCTGGAAGGAGCGGGGAGCGGAGTACCACCCCTCAGCCTCGCCGGTGGTGGTAAGACGATGGAACAGTAGAAAATAGGTGCCCTGGGTCGGGTGGTGCTTTACTGTGGTAAACGATCTGGCACGCATGTTGCGGGAGAGAGGGCCTGAAGGCCGAACGGGAGACCGGCCTTGGTATTCCTCGGCATAAGTCGTCGCCGTTCTCAGTGGGGGAGCGTGAGGCGGCGGCGACCCGCCGAGGCAAATTGGGGGACCTTCGGGTCCCCCGATTCCTTTGTCGCCCCCCCACCCCCGCCTGGCGCGACCTCCCCGAAATCTCTATTCTCAGAGCAGGCGGCGGACC
>JBDRFQ010000272.1:0-4224 GCA_043818685.1 Candidatus Eiseniibacteriota bacterium | reverse complement strand
CCTTCGGTTTCCGGCAGGATTCTGGTTTCGAGCCGATCGAGGTCGCGCACACAAAGGTGCGAGGCACCACCGACACCGGCGACGTGAACGAGGCGCCGGCCGTCGGTGGAAAGGACAACCTCGGGGCTTCCCGTCGCGAGGTCGGGCTTCGCGTTCTCAGGAAAGCCCATCACGACGCGCGCGGTGGGAGGCTCGAGCGACGCAGGAGGAGACCCGAGAAACCGCACGCCGAGGCCGGTGACGAGCGCCGCGAGCGCGATCAGGGAAGCGGCGAGAGGAAGCGGTACCGCGCGCCGCCGGACAGGGGGCGAACGATCGGCAACATGTGCGGCGGACACCGCCCGGACCCCGGACGCCGCTCCCGCCTTCAGGTCGACCGCCCGCAGGTCGACGGGAAGCTCCTCCACGTGCTGGTAGCGGGCCGCCGGGTCCTTCGCGAGGAGCTTCCCGACGATCCGCTCGAGCTCCATCGGTACGCCCGATCGGATCGCGGTGACCGGATCAGGGTCCTCGTTCAGGATCGAGTAGATCACCGCAGGCTCGTGATCCCCCTTGAACGGAAGACGCCCCGTGATCATCTCATACAAAACGACCCCGAGCGACCAGATGTCCGCGCGGTGATCGACCCCCTCGCCACGCGCCTGCTCCGGAGACATGTAGGCGATCGTGCCGACCGTCGTGCCGGTCTTCGTGAGCGTCGTCTGCCCCATCGAGCGGGCAAGACCGAAGTCCATGATCTTCGCCCGGCCCTTCGGCGTCACCATGATGTTCGCCGACTTGATGTCCCGATGAACGATCCCCCTCTCGTGCGCCTCCTGAAGGCCCTGAGCGATCTCGACGGAGAGATCGATCGCCTTGTCGATCCCCAGAGGAGCGCGCCGGATCATGGCCTGAAGGCTCTCCCCCTCGACGAACTCCATCGCGATGAAGGCCCGATTCTCCGCCTCGTCGATCTCGTGGATGGTGCAGATGCCCGGGTGGGCCAACGAGGAGGCGGCCCTGGCCTCGCGGACGAAGCGCTCCTTCGCCTCCGGGTCCTTCGTCAGCTCCGGCGGCAGGAACTTGAGGGCGACCGTGCGGCCGAGCTTCGTGTCCTCGGCCTTGTACACCACCCCCATCCCCCCCTCGCCGAGCTTCTCGAGCACACGATAGTGAGAAACCGTCTTGCCGATCATCGCTTCCGTCCCATCTTCTCGAGCAGCTCTTCGTAGCGAGGATCCGAGCGAATGGGCGCATAGACCGGATCCACCTCGAGATCCACGAGGTTCGGATCATGCTCCTCGTATGCCCGGTCGAACCAAGCGAAGGCGCTGTCGATCTCTCCGAGACCGATGTGGGCCAATGCAATGTCTCCCGACAGGAGATGCCTCTCGTTCAGCATGCCGGTCAGGGAGTCCAGAAGAGCCCTCGCCTCGGTCTCCATTCCCGCAACGGCGTATGCATACGCGAGCGGACCGAGATCGCCGGGAACGCCCCACCCGAGCTCGGCGGCCCGTTTGTACTGCTCGATCGCCTCGGCGTGTAAGCCTTGTTGCAGGTAGGCGCGACCCGCGATCCAATACGAGGCGGTGAACTCGGGATCGAGATCATGGATCTTCCGCGCCTCCTCGAGAGCCCGATCGTGATCCCCGGCGTAGTAGTAGACGAGCCCGCCGTGCGTGCTCACCATGAGCGAAAGCGGATCGATTCGCTTGGCTGCCTCGATGACCTCGAACGCTTCTTCGAAACGCCCCATGTACGCCAGAAGGTAGGCGAACCAGTACCGGGCGGACAGGCAACCCGGGTTCAGCGCAAGGGACTTTCGGAACTCCTTCTCCGCTCCGTCCGGATTCCAATCGTAGCTCCACCGGATGAGCGCCAGCGTCGCATGCGCTTCTGCGACCGAGTCGTCGATCTCGAGAGCCCGAAGAGCCGCCGCCCGAGCGGGCGGGACCGTTTCATTGAGCGGAAGGTGGCCGTTCAATCCGAGCAGGGCGTACGCGTCGGCCAAGCCGGCATAACCGAGGGCATAGGCGGAATCGCGTTCGATCGCCGCACGGAAGTAGGCGAGGCTCTCCAGAAGCCCGTCCTTGGTTCTCTTGTTCCAGAAGTACCTCCCCTTCACGTAGGCCTCGTAGGCCTCGGGGTCCACCGGGCGGGCCTCGGACAGCAGGGCTTCTTCCTGCGGGGTCATCGTGACCCGGATCTCCCTTGCGATCGTTCGCGCCAGCTCGCTCTGAAGCGTGAGCACGTCGCTCAGGCTCCTGTCGTAACTCTCCGCCCAGAGATGCCGGTCGGTCTTCGCCTCGATGAGCTGCGCGCTAATGCGGATCTTGTCGCCGGCGAGAAGAGCGGAGCCCTCCACGACCGCCTCGACGTTCAGCTCACGGCCGATCTCCGGAAGCGGCTTTCGTGCCTTTTTGTACTGCATGACCGACGTGCGGGAGATCACGCGGAGCGCCTTGATCCTCGAGAGCTCCGTGATGAGCGCCTCCGTCATCCCGTCGGCGAAGTACTCCTGCTCCGGGTCTCCGGAGAGGTTCTCCAAGGGGAGTACAGCGATCGAGTCGATCGAAGAAGGAGGTCCGCGATAGAAGATCCGCTGGATTGCGGTCGTCGCCGCTGCGAGCGCGACGAGAACAGCGACCGCGATCAGCACCGTCCGGACACGTGACCGCTCACGCCTCTCCGCCCTCGGTACAGGAGCGGCGCGCTCCGAACCTCTCGCCAGCGACCGAAGATCCACCAGAAGCTCGTCCGCGTGCTGATACCGCCCACCCGCATCCTTCGCCAAACACTTCAGAGCGATCCGCTCCAGCTCCATCGGAACCCCCGTCCGAACCGCCGTCGGAGGCTCCGGATCCTCGTTCAGGATCGAGTAGATCACCGCCGGCTCGTGGTCCCCCCGAAACGGCAACCGACCCGTCACCATCTCGTAGAGAACGACACCCAAAGACCAGATGTCCGTCCGGTGATCGACAGACTCCCCCCTCGCCTGCTCCGGACTCATGTACGCCACCGTCCCGAGCGTCGTCCCCTCCTTCGTCAGCGTCGTCTTCCCCGACGAACGGGCCAGACCGAAGTCCATGATCTTCGCCTGACCCTTCGGAGTCACCATCACGTTGTCCGGCTTGATGTCCCGGTGGACGATCCCTTTCTCGTGCGCTTCTTGAAGACCCTCCGCCACCTGGATCGCCACCCCGATCGCCTCGTCGATCGGAAGAGGTCCCGCGTGGATCCTCTTCTTCAGGCTCCCCCCCTCGATACACTCCATCGCGATGAAGGTCCGGCCCTCGACCTCGTCGATCTCGTAAATGGTCGTGATGTGCGGATGGCTGAGAGAGGACGCCGCCTGCGCCTCGTGAACGAAGCGCTGCTTCGCCTCGGGGTCCTTCGTGAGCTCCGGCGGCAGGAACTTGAGGGCGACGGTGCGCCCGAGCTTTGTGTCCTCGGCCCGGTACACCACACCCATCCCCCCCTCCCCGAGCTTCGCGAGGATCCGATAATGCGAAACCGTACTGCCGATCATCTCGACCTCAACACCGCGCGGCCCGCTCCCGGCCCATTCCTAATCGAACCGCCTCCCCGTCACCACCCGGTACGATTCAACCGCGAGATCTTCGCTGGTCGTCACCTTCCCCGCGCGCTTCCCTCCGAGCGTCATCTTCCACTGGTACAGCTCGGTAAACGTATCCTCGATCTTCTCCAGTAGCTGCATGAAGCGCCCGCTCGCTTCGTACTCGTCGGCGTCCTTCTTGCTGTCCCAAATGGTCACCGAGATCGCCTCGTCCTCTTTCTCGGTGCTCTCGGTCAGGTAGGCGAAACGACACCCGGGGATTTCGCTCAGGGCGGGAGCAATCTCCTCGGCATAGACGCGGCGGAGCCTCTCCATCTTCCCCGGCCGGATCTTTACGGAGACGATGCGGAGGTACATGCGAGCGCCGGGGGAAGGAGACGCGCACGAGGAGTCGCTTCCTGCCGACGTGTCGTACGACTTGACGACCGGTTCCTCCGGCAGGGGCTGGACCTCAAGTTTGAGGTCCTTCGAGAGCTGGACCTTCCATTCCGACGAGTCGGAAAGGAAGGGACGCACCAAGGCGAGGAGCTCCTCGAAGAGACCGCTTTTCTCGTACTCCTCCGCCGCCTCCCGGGTCCTCCAGAGAGTCATCGAGATCCCTTCTCCAGGGTGCTCCTCGCTGGCCGCGAGGTGGGCGCAAATGCACCCCGGTGTCTTCTGGAGCCGCG
>JBDRFQ010000271.1:0-3356 GCA_043818685.1 Candidatus Eiseniibacteriota bacterium | reverse complement strand
AAGAACGAGAAGACAAACCCAGGCGGAGAGACGCGACAAGAACAGAACCTCCTTCGATCGACCCCTATACCATTCCGGCCGCCCGCCGTCAACTCCGCCCGGATGGTGCGCTCGCCCGGACCGTGCGCGCTCACCCCGCCTCGGCCCCGAATCGCGAGCGAACGATCGGCTGCCCCCGCACCCGCCGGCGCGAGGAACCCGCCGCCCGAGAGCGGGGTTCCAGCGTTGAGGAGAAGGGAACCCGGGCGCACCGCCGATTCACGGGGCGGGGCGCCCGGCTTGACACCGGGTCCGGGGGCTTGATACCGTCGATCGCGCCGGTGATTCGATCATCCCTTCGGCTCCATCCGGGAGGTGGACAGAATGAGCAAGAGACGTGTTCCCCTGTTGGCGGCCGCGGCGGCCGCCGTTCTTCTCGCGGCCGGTCTCGCTCTCGCGGTGAGCGAGGAGGCGTTCCAGCTGAACGAGGAGGGCATCACCCTTCTGAGGGCGGGGAAGTACACCCAGGCGAAGGAGAAGTTCCTCGCGGCGGTCGCCACCGACTCGGTCTACTCGGAGGCCCGCATCAACGCCGCCCGAGCGGCGGAGATGGAGAACCCGCCCGACTGGGAGACGGTCAAGACAGAGTACCTCACCGTCCTCACGTACGAGCCGGAGAACCTCGACGCGCTCGTCGGGATCGGCGAGTACTACGTGAAGACGCCGAACCCCGAGGAGGCGAAGCCGCACTTCGACGCGGCGCTCGAGCTCGACCCGCGGAGCGGAGCCGCCCATTTCGGGCTCGGCAACATGCATCACAAGATGAAGAAGACGCAGCAGGCGAAGGCCGAGTACGAGAAGGCGGTTGCCGCCGACCCGCGAGGCTTCCCGCGGGCGTTCCTGCGGCTCGGACTCTACGAGTACGATGCCGGGGAGCAGACCAAGAACTTCACGAAGGCGATCGAGCACCTCGAGAAGTACGTGGCGATGAAGGACGACGACGACGGCCTCGCGACCGGACGCCGCCGCCTGGGCGCCATTTACATCCAGAAGAACGACGCGAAGAAGGCGATCGAGCATCTCACCAAGGCGAAGGAGCTGAGCCCCTCCGACCCGTGGGTCTCCTACTACCTCGGCGAGGCTCATTCCAAGGCGGGCAACCTCTCGGCCGCGGAGAAGGAGTATCTCGCGTGCGTCGAGAAGGACCCGAAGTTCGGTGAGGCGCACTTCAAGCTCGCCGTTCTCTACCAGCAGGACGAGATGGACGAGAAGGCGATCGCGCACTACAAGGCGGCCGCCGCCGACCCGAGCTTCCGCCAGAAGGGACAGGCGGCCCAGATGGCCAAACAGCTCGAGGAGTACCTGCGAAAGGTCCGGCAGGAGACCGGAGTCGAGTAGAGGACCCTCCCCGGCGTGTCCGGCGGACGTCCGGCCGGGGCCGATTCCGGGGACGCCCGGCCGCCGATCCCGCCCCCCGTGCGAGCCGCCCGGACGGGGGGTCCTGAAAGCCGCAAGAAAACGCGGGTTTCCCGCGCTTTTTTTGTTGACAGGCCCCCCTGGCGGTGCGTAACGTACGCGCGTTCCTAAACCTTAACCTTTCACCCGGGGGGTGAGCCGTGAACAAAGGAGAGTTGGTCTACCAGGTCGCGAAGATGACGAAGCTCTCGCAGCGCCAGGCGCGCGAGGTGGTCGATGCCACCTTCGACACGATCAAGAAGAACACGAAGAAGGGGACCGTACAGCTCGCCGGCTTCGGAACCTTCGCCGTGTCGCGCCGCAAGGGCCGCATGGGCCGCAACCCGCGGACCGGCGAGGCGATGAAGATCGCCCCGAGCAAGACGGTGCGCTTCAAGGCGGGCAAGGAATACAAGTCGCTGCTGTAGGCTTCGCCCGGCAACGGGTCCGGCCGCGGTGCGAGAGCTCCGCGGCCGTGTTCTTTATTCGTCAAAACAGTCCGAGGAGACGCACCGCGCCCCGCCGCGCGGCCGTGATGCGGGTTTGCGCCCGGCCGGCCTCGCACGCCGCGATTCGCGTCCGAACCGGGAAACGCGTGCATCATCCGGGCTAGAAACCCGGCATGGGGGGCTCGAGCAGGCTCCCCGCGCGCGTCTCGAGGAGAGCACGAACCGCGGGATCGAGCCGGAGGGCGCCCTCCTCCCCCGCCCGCCGGGCGAGGAGACCGCCGGCGTCCTCGGCGATTTCTACGGCCTCCGCGTCGACCGCGATGCTCCACGCCGCCGGCTCCCGAAACGAGAAGGAACCGGGCGGAACCGCGCCGGTCGCCACGACCCTCCCGAGATTGCGTAGAAGGGCGCGGACGTGCGGCGTGAACGCGGGAATCGTCTCTTCCGCCCGCAGGAACCACCCGCCCTCCTCCCCGCGCGTCAGCTCAAACGAAAACTCCTCCGAGCGGAAGGAAACCGCACGCGCATCGAGCGGGTTTCCCGCGAAGAGGCCGAGGTCGACGAGCCCCCCCGCCCGGACGAGGAGCGAGTCGACCAGGTGGAGGGGAATCCGGAACGGCTTCGCGCGGTCCGTCGCGAGCGCCTGGGCGAGAGAGGTCCGCGGCACAGCGGCGCCGACCCGAAGGCCCGCCTCGCCCCCCTCCCACGCGAGGTCGACGGCGATCTCCTCCGCCCCCGGCTCGTAGGGCAGGGAGTCCTGAAACGAATGGACCCCATCCCCCGCGAGCAGCCTGAGAACTCCGAACACGGCCGCTGCGTCCCCCCTCGTTCCGGACTCCTCGACCAGCCAGCGCCCGGGCTCGAGACGCCGCAAGGCCGTCCTGGAGCCCCCGCGGAGAACGGCAAGCCGATCGACGCTTCGCGCGGGAAAGCGGAGGAGAACACGGTCCCGCACGCGGCCCAAGGTGAGCGTCGCGACCGGAAGAAGCGCGTTGTCGGCCAGAAGCACCTCGCGCCCTGGAGGACGCAAGACGTAGACCCCGTCCCCCGACGGGTTTCTCGTGCCGAACCACACCTCCCCGCCCGGAACCGCGATCGACCCCGCGGGAGGATCGAGGCCGTAGGGAACGAGCCCTTCCGGGGCGTCGTCGACGACCCGAAGCACCCGCGCTGCATCGATCGCCACGAGAATCCCGGAGATGCGCGAAGGATCCGCCCGGTCCGGGAAGGGGCGCTCGATCCGCCACTCCCCTTCCTCCCTCCGAAAGAGAGCTTCAAGGGAATCGCTTCGGATCTCGAGACGGTCGCGCGGCTCCTCCGTCCTGGGGAAGAGAAGCGCCGGTTCGCCCTCCCCGCCGCGGCGGTCGGCGCAGCCGGGGACCCGCGCGAGTGAGGCGAGGAGAGCCGCGGAGAGAAGAGCGGCCGTTGCCCGCCTCACGCGCCTTTCCTCCATCGAATGAGCACGAGGAGGGC
>JBDRFQ010000270.1:0-4004 GCA_043818685.1 Candidatus Eiseniibacteriota bacterium | reverse complement strand
CGGCGACGGGAGAGGTCGTTTCCGGCGAGACCGCTGTCGAGAACCGGAAGGAGCTCACCAACGTCCTTCGCAAGCGTCGGGTCATCCCGACCGAGGTGAAGGAGAAGAGGGCGGCCCGGAAGGGGCGGAGGCGCGGGGGGATCAGTACAAACGACCTCTCGGTCTTCACCCGCCAGTTCGCCACGATGATCAACGCCGGCCTTCCGATCGTGCAGTGCCTGGACACGCTCGCGAAGCAGGTCACGAAGGAGCGCTTCCGCGAAGCGATCCAGCAGGTCACCAAGGACGTGGAGACCGGCTCCACGCTCGCCGAGGGGCTGGCGAAGCACAAGTCGATCTTCCCCGACCTTTACATCGCGATGGTCGAGGCGGGCGAGTCGGGCGGAATCCTGGACGTGATTCTCCAGAGGCTCTCCATCTTCCTCGAGAAGCTGGACGCGCTGAAGCGGAAGGTGAAGACCGCAATGATCTACCCGTCTGTGGTTCTCGCCGTCGCGGTTCTCGCCACGGTCTTTCTCTTGGTCTTCATCATTCCCACTTTCGCGAAGATGTTCTCCGATTTCGGAGGCGTTCTCCCCATGCCGACGCGGATCGTGATGGGGGCGAGCGGCTTCCTGAGGAGCAAGTGGTACGTCCTCGTGGCGGTGGCTGCGGCGTCGGTCTATCTGTTCAAGAGATACCAAGCGACCGAGAAGGGACGGCTCAAGATCGACATCCTCCTCCTCCGGATCCCGGCGATCGGCCAGATCCTCCGCAAGGCGGCCGTTGCCCGCTTCACCCGGACGCTGGGGACCCTGACGGCGAGCGGCGTGCCGATCTTGGACGGCCTCAGCATCACGGCGCGGACCGCGGGGAACATGGTCGTTCACAACGCGGTGATGCAGACCAGGGTGAGCATCCGGGAGGGGCAGACGATCGCGGAACCGCTCCGAGCATCCGGGGTTTTCCCGCCGATGGTGGTCCAGATGATCGCGATCGGAGAGGAGACGGGCGCCCTCGACGAGATGCTCGGCAAGATCGCCGACTTCTACGAGGCGGAGGTGGACGCCGCCGTGGACGGGCTCACGTCGATCATCGAGCCGCTCATGATCGTTCTCATGGGGGGCGTGGTCGGGGGGATGGTGGTGGCCATGTACCTCCCGATCTTCAAGATGGTCAACGTGATCATGGCGAATCAGTAGGCAAGGGGGTCGGCCTTGATGGGTGCGGATCGGGGAAGAGACGACGCGGTTCTGCGCCGCTCGCTGCGGGCCCTCATCGGCCTGCGCCTTCTGGTCGTATCGGCGATTCTCGGGCTCGGGATCGTCTTCCTCCGGGGCGAGGCTGGGGTGGAGCGGTGGAACCGGCCGTTCTTCGCCATGCTGGGGATCACCGTTCTCCTCAGCGCCGCCTACTGGGCGGGGGTGAAGAGGGGGAAGGCGTTCAGGTTCCAGGCGGTCCTCCAGCTTCTCGTGGACATCGGGCTGGCGACCGGCATCATCCACTACACGGGAGACTCCGCGTCGCCGTTCGCTCTCCTTTATGTCCTGATCATTTCCGCGGGATCCCGATTTCTCCTTCTTCGGGGTACGATCCTGATCGCGATGCTCTGCGCGGTGGTTCACGCGGCGCATCTCTCCCTCCACGCCGCCTTCGGGGGGGAGCGGGCGGTCGGCCTGATCGGGCTGCTTGCCCCGGCGGCGTACACGGAGGGGGGGAGCCGGCTTCTCGCTCTGCAGCTCGGTCTCTACACGATCACCTTCTTCTTCCTCGCGGTCGTCTCCGGGTATCTCTCCGTTCGGGTCCATCGGGGTGGCGAGGCGCTCGCCGCGGCCAGGACTCGTCTCCGCCGCGCGAGCCTGAACACGGACCAGATTCTTCGCAGCCTCTCGAGCGGCCTTCTCACGGTGGACAGGGACGGCCGGATCGGGCACTTCAACCGCGCCGCGGAGCGGATCACGGGGCTCGAGAGCGAGAACGTGTTCGCGAGGCCGTTCGAGGAAGTCCTGGAAAAGGCATCTCCGCCGCTCGTCACGCTGCTTCGGGGGATTCTCTCCGGCTGGGACGGCGTTCTGCGGCAGGAGACGACGCTCGTGTCGGCCTCGGGCGAGGTGGTCCCCATCGGCGTGAGCGCCACGCCCCTGCGCGACGAGAAGGGGGGCGTGGCCGGGGTCGTGGCCATCTTCCAGGATCTCACCGATGTGAGGAAGATGGAGGAACACGTCCGGCACGTCGACCGCCTCGCGGCGATCGGCGAGCTGTCCGCGGGGATCGCGCACGAGATCCGTAATCCCCTGGCGACGATCAGCGGCTCGATCCAGGTCCTCCAGGGGGACCTGCCCGTCGAGGGGGAGAACTGCCGGCTCCTCGAGCTGATCGTGCGGGAATCCGACCGCCTGCACCGGATCGTGGAGGATTTCCTCAGCTTCGCCAGGACCGGCCCGACGGAGCAGAGGCCGGTCGACCTCGTCGGCCTCCTCGAGGAGATCCGCGACCTCGTCGCGAACCACCCGAAGCGGAACCCGGGAGTCGAGGTTCGTTTCGAGAACGCGGAGGAGAGGTGCATGGTCCGGGGCGACGGGGAGCAGCTCCGCAGGGTGTTTCTCAACCTCGTCGTGAACGCGTTCGAGGCGATGGGGGAGAAGGGAACGCTCACCGTTCGCGTCCGTCCGGTTCTCGCCTTCCAGGCGTCTCCCGAGGACTACCCGGTTTCTGCCGTCGCCGTTTCGGTGTCGGACACCGGTCCGGGGATCGGACCGCGCGAGAGGGCGGAGCTCTTCCGGCCGTTCTTCACGACGAAAAAGGGAGGGGTGGGGCTCGGCCTCGCGCTCGCCCAGAAGATCGTGGTGAGCCACCGCGGGAAGATCGATGTATTTGGCGAGAACGGGGGAACCACGTTCACTGTTCTGCTTCCGCGCGAAGAGAGCCGCCCTCGTCACATGGAAACACGTCACATCGAGAGCGCCTGCTCCGCTTCCGCCAAGGGCGGCCGGAGCCGGAAAGCGAGCGAGGTTTCTCCGTCATGACGCCTGCCCGCATCCTGATCGTGGACGACGAAGAGAGCATGTGCCAGTTCCTTTCGATCATGCTTCGCAAGGAGGGGCATGAGGTCCGAACGGCGAACTCGGGAAAGGAGGCGATCCGTGTCGTTGCGGACGAGCCGTTCGACGTCGTGATCACGGACATCCGCATGGCCGGGGTCGACGGGCTGGACGTGCTCTCGGGCGTGAAGAGCACGGATCCCTCGCTCCCGGTGATCATCCTGACAGCCTATGCGTCCCAGGAGACGGCCATCGAGGCGGTCAATCGGGGCGCGTTCTACTACCTGACGAAGCAGGCGAAGAACGACGAGATCAAGCTGGTGATTCGGAAGGCGATCGAGCACCGGAAGCTGCGCGTGGAGAACCGACTGCTCAAGCGCGAGATCCGCCTGCACCACGACACCCGGAAGGCGATCGGCCGGAGCCCGAACATGGAGGAGGTGTACCGCCTGGTGCAGCGCGTTGCCGCCTGCGACTCGACCGTTCTGATCTACGGCGAGAGCGGAACGGGAAAGGAGCTGGTCGCGCGCGAGGTTCACTTCGCGTCCGCGAGGGCGGACGGCGCGTTCGTTTCGATCAACTGCGGCGCCCTTCCCGAGAGCCTCTTGGAGAGCGAGCTGTTCGGGCACGTGAAGGGGTCCTTTACCGGCGCGGTCCGCGACAAAGACGGGCTCTTCACGGTGGCGCAGGGCGGAACGTTCCTGCTCGACGAGGTGGGGGAAACGACTCCGGTGATCCAGGTGAAGCTCCTCCGCGTGCTGCAGGAACGCGAGATCATTCCCGTGGGCGGAACCCGGCCGATCAGCGTCGATGTCCGTCTCGTGGCCGCGACGAACGCCGACCTCGAGAAGAAGGTTCAGGAGGGAACGTTCCGCGCGGACCTCTTCTACCGGCTGAACGTCATCCCG
The DNA here is from genome assembly GCA_043818685.1 of Candidatus Eiseniibacteriota bacterium. GTDB lineage: Bacteria > Orphanbacterota > Orphanbacteria > Orphanbacterales > Orphanbacteraceae > VGIW01. Next base: position 76 of record JBDRFQ010000270.1, on the reverse strand, counting down.
ATTCACATCCCGCCGCTCAGGGAGAGGCGTGAGGACATCCCGCTCCTCGTGGATCATTTCCTCAAGCGTTTCGACG
>JBDRFQ010000269.1:0-12055 GCA_043818685.1 Candidatus Eiseniibacteriota bacterium | reverse complement strand
TGGAAGTGGCAAAGATGCAGAACGACTCCGAGGCGCTCGTCGTTCGAGGCCTGCTCGAGGCGAATGGAATCGAGGTCGTCTTCCGCGCCACGCTCGTGCAGTCGGTCCATCCGATCACGATCAACGGCGTCGGGGAGGTGCGGATTCTCGTCCGTCCGGAAGACGCGGAGAAAGCCCGCGAGCTTCTTTCAGGGCGACAGGGGATGGATCTCCCCGCTGAGTAGCGGGAAGCGGAAGCGGTCGATCGCGGCAACCAGCCTCGCGAGGTCCTCCTTCCACGAGGGCCCCCGATAGTCGTGCTCTTCGATGGGGAGTCGGATCACAGGCCCCCGCAGCTTCTTCTCCCACTCCTCGTAGCGCGGCTGGAGTGCGCGCACCATCCGCTCGACCCGTTCGTTGAAGGCGCTTCCGCGGCGTGCGCGAAGCCGCTCGACGAGCAGCTCGAGCGGGCCGTGCAGGTAGATGGTCACGTCGAAGGGCGGTATGGAAAGAAGAAGCTGCTCCGCCACCTGTCGGTAGAGGCCGTAGTCCTGCAGGTCGAGCAGCCCCTCGTCCCTCCAGTAGGGGGCGAAGATCTCCACGTCCTCGGCGGGAATGCGGTCGACGAGGACCATCCTCTGCGGGTTCGCCTCCCGAATGTTGTTCAGCTTGTTCGAGAGGAAGCAGAGCTCGGCCTGGAAGGCGGTCTCGCGCCTCCCGGAGATGAAATCGGAGAACCAGGGGTTCGACTTCTCGTCTTCGAGGACGAGGACTCCCTCGAAGTGGCGGGCCACCTCGCGCGAGATCGTCGATTTTCCGGTCCCGCAGTTTCCGGCGAAGCCGACCAGCATCGTGACCTCTCGGGAACGAGACGCCCGGAATTGTAAATGCGCGGGCGTCGCCTGACAAGCAAAGGGCGAGAATTCTCCTGGAAGAACCCCCTCCGCTGTTCTAGCATGACACCGACCCCCCGACGCCCCGCGGCGCCGGACTCCGTACCCGGCGCGGACGCGGGCGCAAAGACCCGGCCCGCGCGGATCCCGGCGCGCCCGCGATGGAGAGAGTCCGCATGCGGCTCCCGGCCGCCTGGTCCGGTTTCCTTCGAGCCCTGACGGCCCACCCGGTCGGCTTCGTCGGCGTGCTCCTCACGACCACCTCGTTCGTCCTCTTCGCCGCGCTCTTCGGGCTCGAGGTCCTCGGACTCCAGGAGAATCCGTACGTCGGCATCCTCACCTTCCTCGTTCTCCCCGGGCTCTTCCTGTTCGGGCTCGTTCTCATCCCGATCGGGCGCTTCCTTCGGGCGCGACAGGAGCGGAGGGGCGTCGTCGTCGATCTCACCGAGGCCGAGCAGCAGAGGCGCGTGATCCTCTTCCTTCTTCTGACGATCGGCAACCTGATCGTCCTCTCGGTGGCCGCCTACGAGGGGGTGCACTTCACCGATTCGAACGCCTTCTGCGGAGAGGTTTGCCACACCGTCATGGAGCCGGAGTTCACCGCGTACCAGGGCTCCCCCCACTCCCGCGTCCCGTGCGTCTCCTGCCACATCGGGCCCGGGGCCGACTTCTTCGTGCGCTACAAGATCAACGGGATCTCGCAGGTCTTCGCGGTTCTCTTCGACACCTACGACCGCCCCATTCCGACGCCGGTGGAGAACCTCAGGCCGGCGCGCGAGACGTGCGAGCAGTGCCACTGGCCCGAGCGGTTTCACGGGGACAAGTTCCTCGTGAAGACCCGCTACGAGGACGATGAGGCGAACACCGCTCTGAAGACCGTGATGGTCCTCAAGGTCGGAGGGGGCGGAGCGGAGAGCGGCTACCCGTCCGGAATCCACTGGCACACGAGCGCGGAGAACCGGGTCACCTATGTCGCGACGGACAAGAAGCGCGAGGAGATCGTCTGGGTCGAGGTCGAGCGCCCGAACGGCGAGCGAACCGTATACACCAAGGGGGGGGAGGAGATCCCCGATTCGGTTCTCGCGAGGGGCGAGGAGAGGCTCCTCGATTGCGTCGACTGCCACAACCGGCCGACCCATGTCTACGACTCGCCGGGCGGCGGTCTCGACCGAGCGTTCACTGCCGGGAAGCTCGACGCGGCGCTTCCCGGGCTCAAGTCGGTCGGCCTGGACCTTCTCACGCGCGGCTATGAGTCCAAGGAGGCTGCGCTGGCCGAGATCCCGGCGGAGCTCGAGCGGTACTACAGGGAGTATCACTCGGAGATGTTCGAGAAGCACGGCGCTTCCGTCCGCGCCGCCGGAGAGGAGATCCGCCGGCTCTACGCATCGAACGTCTTCCCCTCGATGAACATCGCGTGGAACACCTACCCGAGCCACCTCGGGCACGAGGAGAACCGAGGGTGCTTCCGGTGTCATTCCGGGGAGCACCTCAGCGCGGAGGGAGAGGAGATCGACTCCTCCTGCGAGACGTGCCACTCGATCCTCGCGATCGAAGAAGAAGATCCCGCGGTGCTCCACATGCTTCTCGGGGAGTAGGAGACCGGGGGCGAGAACTTGACCAAGATCAACTACTTGGGTAACAAAAAGGGGTTGACAAGGCAGACTGAAGCCATACACTGAACTCTGTCCCTCCGGAAAGGCTGTGATGGGTTCCCCTGCCCGGAAATCCGGCCGTGTGGGCGACCGCCCGCTCGGACCCCTCCCCCGGCAACAGTGCGAAAGGGCCCGGTCTCCGGGGCTCCCTTCTCATCTCACATCCTCGACGGCGACGCGCTCCGGAGCCTCCGGCACCGGCGAACACCCCGGCCGTCGGAGAAGTCTATCGTCACCAACGGAGGTAGCGATCATGCCGCGCGCTCGAGACACCAGAATGCTCGCCGTCCTTGCCTCGTTTCTTCTCGTCTTCGCCGCCGGATGCGGAGACGAGGAGGTCGTCGAGATCGAGAAAGAGCCCGCGATCCGGGTGACCGTCAGCGCGTCGACGGACAGCGTCGACACCGGCGGGATGGTCACCGTCGTTGCGAAGGCGACCGCCGAAAACCCCGGGACGTTCGTCTACGCCTGGAAGTCGACCGGCGGCACGTTCGTCAAAACGGACACGGACAGCACGACCTGGGTCGCGCCGGACGACCCGAACCTCTACTCGATCTCGTGCGTCGTGACGGACGGCGAGGACGCGGGGATCGGGACCGACCGGGTCTTCGTCGGTGACTACGTCCCGGCCGACGAGCCCTTCTACATCGGGGCGGCGACATGCGCCGTCTGCCACGCGGGCGGGTCGGGCGGCGATCAGCACACGGCCTGGTCGGCGACGAATCACGCGCACGCGATCGAGGCGCTGGAAGAGATCGGGATGAACCACAACGCTTACTGCCTCAACTGTCACACCGTCGGAAGCTACGGGCTCTTCGCGGACGCATCTCTCGACAACGGGGGGCACGACGAGACGGCCGTGGAGCGCCTCGAGGGCGTGCAGTGCGAGAACTGCCACGGGCCGGCGAGCAACCACACGGGAGGCGCGGAAGGGCGGAGCGTGGCCGTCACGATCACCGACACGACCTGCGGGCAGTGCCACACCGACGTGCACCATCCGACATGGGACGAGTGGCAGGAGTCGGCGCACGCTTCGGTCGTCGACCATGCATGGGACAGCGCGCGCTGCGTGAAATGCCACAACGGCCTCTACTCCTACAAGTACCTCGACGATCCGGCGGCGTTCACAAACCCGAGCGCGGACCCGACCGAGTTCCGCCCCCACACCTGCGCGGTCTGCCACGACCCGCACGGAAACGACAACCCGAGGCAGCTCCGGGACGCCTCCGTGACCGACATCGCGCTTCCCAACTCCCCGCTCATCCCGAGCGCCGGCGCTGGCCGGCTCTGCATGGCATGCCACAACGGGCGGCGCACCGACACGGACGTTCAGGAACAGATCGACGAGGGGGACGATCACTTCGGCCCGCACCACTCGGTCCAGGGGGACATGCTCGCCGGCGTGAACGCGTACGAAGACGTGGATCCGGCCTTCGTCTTCAAGTCGAGCAAGCACATCCTCGTCGAGGACGCATGCATCACCTGCCACGTCCACGGCGTCGAGGAGGCGCTCCCCTACTTCACCGGCCACACCTTCGAGCCGACGGCCAACGCGTGCCAGCCGTGCCACGGGACGATCTCCGACTTCACGGAGATTCTCGCGAAGGACGACTTCGACGGTGACGGAACGGTCGAAGGGGTGCAGGAAGAGATCGAGGGCCTCCTCGACACGCTGGCGGTCGCGATCGTCGAGGCGAGCGCGACCCAGGCCTCGCGCGACGCGCTCGAGAACGTGCTCGACGACCCCGAGGACTTCTCCGAGGCGCTCGGCGACACACTGATCACCACGGTCGACCAGAGGAAGGCCGGCTACAACTGGGCCTTCGTGGACTACGACGGATCGAAGGGCGTGCACAACACGACCTACTCGGTCCAGCTTTTGCAGAGGAGCGTCCTCTTCCTCGATCCGGGGAAGCTCGGGAAAGCGCGCCTGCTTGTCGAGTAGGCCTTCGCGCCCGGGGAGCGGGCGGAAAAGCGATTCTCTTCGGCATGGGGGGATAGTCGTGAGCGAACGGAAAGAGCGGCCCCGGGGGCCGACCGCGCGGCCGGGCGCGGCGCTTCTCGTTCTTCTCGTCGCAGCGGGCCTCGCCGCCGCGGAGGGTCCGGACCCGACCTCCTGGTGGTTCCGGCTCCGCACGACCAGCTACGCGTTCCAGAACGAGGAGCTGAACGGCGCGACGCTCGACCGGCTGGGTGCCTACCAACAGTTCGACGGTGCGGTCTCCGGCCTCGCCGACGGGCGTGTCTCGGTGCACGCCTCCGGGCGCGTGCACGACGACCTGTACCTCTCCGAGAAGGTGAACGACCGCGCCCGGCTCTACTCGGGGTTCCTTTCCGCGAGGGTGACGCCGGGGGTCTCCGCGCGCCTCGGCCGCCAGTTCCTGCAGGAAGGGGCCGCCGGGCTCACGGTGGACGGTCTCTGGGTCTCGCTCTCCCCCGCCGGCCCGTTCCAGGCCCGCTTCTGGGGAGGGGCGCGCGCGCCGGTCGTGCTCGCTTACCGGGACCGCGTCGGCGACTTCGGCGACGACCCGGTCTTCGGAACCCGGCTCCTCTACGATCCCTGCCCCTACTTCCGTTCCTCCCTCTCGTACGCCTATCTCGAGAGGGACGACCGGGTCTCCGCGCGCCCCCTCGGCTTCGAGACCACGGTGCGCTCGAAGCTCGGTCTCCGGGGGACGGGCCGTCTCGCCTACGACCTCGAGGGGGAGCGGTGGACGCGGGCGGAGGGAATCCTTCAGGTTCGAAGAAAACCGGGCTGCCCCGTGATCACCGCGCAGTTCGTCGACCGGTATCCCTCGATCGACGCGGGCTCCTACTTCGCGCGCTTCACCGGAATCGAAAGAACCCGGCTCGCCCGCGGATCGGTTCGGTACGAGCACCAAACGGGTCTCGGCGGCGAGATCGACTGCGTCGGGGCGTGGGTGGACGAACGGACGTCCACGCGGGTCGGGGGGGCGCTGCTCTTCCCGATCGGCCGCGTCGGGTACTCGGCGCGGATCGGCGACGCGGGAGAGGAGAGCCGCTGGTTCGGCGACGTTCGCTTCGCCCCGCTCCGCTGGCTCTCGATCGAAGGGGGCGCGACCTTCACCACGTACGCGCTCCTCGAGGACGCGCCGGAGTCGGCCGAGCGGGACCTCACCACCGCGTTCGGCAGGGTTCGGGTCGCTCCCAGGTCCGGGGCCGCGCTTCTTCTGGAGGTCCAGAGCCTGGATACCCCTCTCTATGAAGAGGATGTCCGGGTCCTCGCGGGGCTCGATCTCACCATGGGCCGGGGGGCTTCCGCCTTCGGCCTCTCGCAAGGCGGGTGGCTGCGATGAGACGACTGCTACTTCTCGCGACGGCGCTGACCCTTCTCACGTTGCAGGCGGGGAGGGGACCGGAGGGATCCGAACGGGACACGATCCGGGCGGCGCACCCGGCTCACCACGAGAACGGGCTGGCGTGCGAGGTCTGCCACGGCTCGGCCGGCGCATCGAGATCGGGAGCGGACAACCTGCTCCCCTCGAAGGGGACCTGCGCGGACTGCCACGACGTCGAGGACGCCGCCGACTGCGGCCGATGCCACACGAAGCCCGATTCTCCGACGGCAGCGGCCCGCGTCGCGGAGACCGCGCGCCTTTTCTCTCACGAATCGCACCTCTCCCGCGGGATGGAGTGCGAGGAGTGCCACGGGGACCCGGCGGGCGACCCGCGCCTTCCCGAGAAACCCCTCTGCCGCACCTGCCATTCCACCGCGGCCGGCTTCGCGGATTGCGAGGTTTGTCACGCCACCTCGGAGGCACTCCTCCCGCTCACCCACTCGAAGGGCTGGCTCTGGTTCCACGGCGCCGACGCGCGCACCGCGGGCGAGTCGTGTGCGGGATGCCACACCGAGGCCGGCTGCCAGGATTGCCACGCGGGGGACAACGTCCGCCCGCGGAGCCACGGGCTCGACTTCGTTTTCGGGCACGCGCTCGAAGCGCGCGGGCGCGAAACCGACTGCGTTTCCTGCCACGATGAAGCCTCGTTCTGCGTCTCCTGTCACGTCGCGGAGCGCGTCTACCCGGAGAACCACTCGCGGGCGGATTGGGTCCTCTCGGACGGCGGACGCCACTCCGAGGAGGCGCTGTTCGAAATGGAGAGCTGCGTGGCATGCCACGGGGACGCGGGGGGATCACCGATCTGCGCCGATTGCCACGGGAGGTAGCACGATGCGCGCAACGACGAGAAGGACCCGATCGCGCGGGAGCCGCGGCGGCTCGTTCTTCCTCCTTCCGCTCGCGGCGGCGGCTTTTCTCTCCTTCCTCCTTGCCGGGGGATGCTCGGAGCGCCGGTCCCCGCAGGAGCCGGAGATCGCGGGCCACCCGCCCGAGTTCAACGAACCGGCCACGGTTGACTTCCACGGGGCGCGCGTGCTCGAGCGGGATCCCTCCGCCTGCATGACCTGCCACGGCGAGGACCTCTCGGGCGGCTCCGGGGTCCCCGGGTGCGGCGACTGCCACGACGGCCAGGGAGGCCACCCGCGGAACTGGACCCGATCGGACGCCGCCGAGTTCCACGGAGCGGTCGTCGCGGCGAGCGGGCTCGAGCGCTGCCGGATTTGCCACGGCGCGGATCTGCTCGGAGGATGGAGCGGCGTCCCCTGCTCCTCTTGCCACGCGGGCGGACCGGGAGGGCACCCCGCCGGCTGGACGGACCCCGCCTCCCTCTCCTTCCACGGCCGGAAGGCGTTCGTCGAGGGGGTCGTCGGGTGCGCCCGCTGCCACGGGTTCCCGCCGGCGAGCGGGACGAGCGGGGTCTCCTGCGCCGACTGCCACCCCTAGACTCCGCACGAAGTGCGGTATCTGGTACCGACCCTGCCCACGAAGTGCGGGCTCCGGCGCCGTTCGTGATCGGTTCTCTCGCCGCTTTGCCCCCATTCGTGCTATCATGGATAGCGGCTCTAGGCCGATTCCGAGTCCCCACATGCCGGAGGTAGCGTCATGATCCGCACGTTTCCGCTCGGTCTTTCCCTTCTCGCGGTGTTCGCCCTGATCCCGATCACCGCCGCGCCGCTCTTCGGAGCCGCCGGTGATCTCGTCTGGTACTTCCAGGGAGTCGAGGACGTCTACGCGATCGACGACATTGAGGATGTCGACGGCGACGGCACGCCGGACATCGTCGTCGAGAGCTACGATGCCGGCGCCGTGGGCGATCATCTCTACTGCCTCAGCGGCGCGTCTCCCGGACCCGCGGCGGCCGTGATCTGGTCGACGAAGCCCGCCGGGGGCGCCAGCTCGGGAGGCGGATACGGCAACGAGTGCATGGTGGTCGGCCCGGACATGACCGGAGACGGTCATGAGGACGTCCTCCTCGGGACCGCCTGGGGCGGCCGGAGCGCCTATGTCCTGAACGGGCTCGACGCGAGCGTCCACTACCGCTTCGACACCTACTACGACTCGCCCCCCTACCCGGCCACGTCCGGCTGGGTCTACACGATCAAGCCGGTGCCGGATGTGGACGACGACTTCGTTCCGGATCTCTTCTTCGCGTGCGGATCGGACAACGACGGGGCGTACTGCGCGAGCCCGGGCGACGGGATCCTCCTCTGGTACCAGTTCATGGGCGACGCGGTCTTCAGCTGCGCGGTTCTCGACGACGTGAACGGGGACGGCAAGGCGGACGGCGCGTTCGGGGTCGGGGACAACGCGGACGCGGTCTGGGTGGTCGCCGGGGGCGGGGGTCCGACCGCAACGGTCGTCTGGACGCGGCCGATGCCCGGCTCGGTCCTCACGGTCGAGCGGATCGCGGACATCTCGGGAGACGGCATCAACGACGTCGTCGCCGGCACCTGGACCGCGAACGGAGACGTGTACGCGCTCGACGGCACGGACGGTCGCGTCCTCTGGATCGGCCCGATCGGCAGCTATGCCTACACCCAGAGGCTCGCCGCGCTCGACGACGTGAACGGGGACGGCTACGAGGACGTCGCGGTCGGAAACTGGGACAACAAGGCGGTGGTCCTCTCCGGAATCGACGGAACGATCCTCTGGGAAACCCGTGTCGGAACGCTGAACGGCGGAGACGTGTGGGCGATCGGACGGGTCGCGGATGCGAACGGCGACGGCATCAACGACGTCGCCGCCGGATCGTTCGACTATCACGTCTATCTCTTCGACGGCGCCACCGGAGACAGCCTCTGGTGGTACAACACCGGCCGCCGCCTCTACTTCGTGGACGGAGTCGGCGACATCACGGGGAACGGGTGGCCGGACGTGGTCGCCGGAACGCAGATGCTGACCGGCGGCCCCCCCGGAGGGCGCGCCTACCTTCTCGAAGGGGGCGACATCTCGACCGGCGTCGCGGGGCCGGCGCTCGTCGCTCGGGCCGTCCCGGCGGGCTCCGGTGTTCGCGTCCTTCTCGGAGGGGCGCACGGATACGGGTCGTGCCACGTCGAGCGGATCGTCGCCGGTGAGGGCGCGGGGCGCGCCGCCGGATCGTTCAAGCAAGAGCTCTTCGAGGCTCACACCAAGGGGACGATGGGCGCCGCGGACGTCATGGCGGCCCGCCGCCTGACCCCGGGACCCCTCTGGACCCGCCTGACCGCCGATCCGATCCCGATCCTCTCGGGCGAGGCGGTCTTCCTCGACCCGACCGTGGAGGAAGGGGCGGCCTACGAGTACCGCTTCGTCCTCCTCACGGGCTCGGGCGAGGAGTTCTTCTCCCCCACCGCTCGCGTCTCCCTCCCCGGGGACGCCCGCCGGGCAGAGAGCGACCTGCTCCTTGCCGCGCGGCCGAACCCGATGAACCCGGCGGCGACGATCGAGTTCTCCCTCCCGAACCCGGGGCCGGTGAGGGTCGACATCTTCGCGGCGAGCGGGCGCCATGTCGCCCGGGTTCTCGACGCGGAGACGGCGACCGGATCGGTCCTGGTCGACTGGGACGGCCGGGACTCGAACGGGGCGTTCCTTCCGAGTGGGCTCTACTTCGTCCGGCTCGTGACGGCGGATCGTACCGCGACGACGAAGGTTACGGTCCTTCGCTGACCGCGGCCTGGTGGCAGGGCGAGAAGGAGGGAGAGGTCCGACCGGCCTCATCTCCCCGCTTGAGCGCGCTCAAGTTGTTGATCTTCTTGTAGATAGTCCTTGATTTCGATCAATGAACCTGGTAAACTAATGCTCGGTGTGGGTGGGGGTGATCGCCTCCCTTCGACCGACCGCTCGTCCCGCCCGGTGTCCGGCTCTCAGAAGGGAGGCGGTTTCGTGTTACGCACATGCCTGCTTCGCGCCCTCTTCGTCCTCGTCGTCGCAACGCTTCTTTCGGCTTCGGGCGCCGACGCGCGCAATCCGATCCGCAACGCGTTTTTCAACACCTACCCGAACGCGAACAACACCCAACTCGACGATCTCCCGAGCAACGCGAACCACTGCGGGGTCTGCCACTTCGATTTCGACGGGAGCGGCCAGAGAAACCCGTACGGGCTGGGCGTCGAGATTGGCCGTAACTCGGGGCTCACCGACGAGCAGGCGATCCTCGCGATCGAGAACACCGACTCGGACGCCGACGGCTACACGAACCTCGTCGAGATCACCTCGACGTTCTTCGGGAACACGCCGACCTTTCCCGGCCTCTCGCAGTCGAACAAGAACAACACGGTGAACATCCCGGTCTCCGAGATCGAGCCCTACCTCACGCCGTCGAGCGGCTCGGACACGACGCCTCCGACGGTCACGGTCCTCTCGCCGAACGGGGGGAACAACCTGCCCGCGGCCGGCTTCGCTTCCGTGACGTACACCGCGACCGACGCGAGCGGCATTTCGCACGTGAACTTCTACCTCTCGGACGACGGGGGAGCCTCGTGGATGCGGGTCGGACGGAACGAGGCCCCCACGGGGACGTACGCCTGGTTCGTACCGAACCGGCCGGGGGGTCAGAACCGGATCCGCGTCGAGGCGTACGACAACGCGGGGAACCCGGGCGAGGACGAGAGCGACGCCGACTTCACGATCACCGGAGTCCCCGCCGGCTTCGTCCCCTCGACCCTCCGCGACATGGACCTCCCCGGAACGCAGCCCTTCGAAGGGGCGATCCTCGACGACCCGGCCGGCTGCGGCACCTGTCACGGCGGATACGACACGGACGTGGAGCCTTGGCACGGGTGGTTCGGAAGCATGATGGGCCAGGCGATGCGCGACCCGCTCTTCCTCGCCTGCGTCGCCGTCGCGGAGCAGGACGCCCCCTCGGTCGGGGATCTCTGCATCCGCTGCCACTCGCCGGGCGGCTGGCAGGAGGGCCGATCGACCGACACGGGGGGCGGCCTCCTGAACGAGAAGGACTTCCACGGAGTCCAGTGCGACTTCTGCCACCGCGCCGTCGATCACGACTACGTCATGGGCGTGAGTCCCCCCGAGGACACGCTCGTTCTCGAGACGGTCTTCCCGCTCCCGCTCCACTACGGGAACGGCCAGTTCATCAACGACCCGGCCCCCTACCGGCGCGGCCCGTATGCGGACGCCGAGGCGAACCACCAGTTCCTCGCCTCCCCCTTCCACCGTTCGTCGGATCTCTGCGGGCTCTGCCACGACGTGAGCAACCCGGTCTTCGTGAAGACGGGACCCTTCGACTACGCCCCGAACGGGTTCGACGCCGGGCACCCGGACATGGACCTCCGGAACATGATGCCGGTCGAGCGGACCTACAGCGAGTGGACGATGAGCGAGTACGCCTCGACCGGGGTTTACGCGCCGCAGTTCGCGGGGAACAAGCCGGACGGGATCGTCTCGACCTGCCAGGACTGCCACATGAGGGATGTCGTCGGCGCCGGCTGCGGCGAGCCGGGCTCGCCGACGAGAGACGACCTCGGGCTTCACGATCTGATGGGCGGAAACACGTTCATACCGGACGTTCTGCCGGGCATGTGGCCGGGCGAGGTGGACAGCCTCGTCCTCCAGGACGCGAAGCAGAGGGCGATCGACATGCTGCAGCTCGCCGCGACCCTCGAGGCGGCGCCGGCGGAGTACGGGGTTCTCGTCCGCGTGACGAACGAGACCGCGCACAAGCTCCCCTCCGGCTATCCGGAGGGGCGGAGGATCTGGCTCTATGTCGAGGCGGTGGACGGCGCGGGCCAGACGGTCTTCGAGTCGGGCCGCTACGACTTCGCGACGGGCGAGCTCACGCACGACGACCAGGCGAAGATCTACGAGATCCACCCGGGTCTCTCGCCGGGGCTCGCCGCCGCGCTCGGCCTCCCGGCCGGTCCCTCGTTCCACTTCGTTCTGAACGACACGGTCTACGAGGACAGCCGGATCCCCCCGCGAGGCTTCACGAACGCCGGCTTCGAGGCGATCCAGTCTCCCCCGGTCGGGCACGCCTACGCGGACGGCCAGTATTGGGACGACACCCCGTACAACCTCCCCGCCTCGGCGGAAACGGTCCACGTGACCCTCTACTACCAGACGACCACGAAGGAGTACGTGGAGTTCCTCAGGGACGAGAACGTGACGAACTCCGCGGGGGATGATCTCTACAACGCGTGGGTCGCCCACGGGAAGAGCACGCCGATCGTGATGGCCG
>JBDRFQ010000268.1:0-3670 GCA_043818685.1 Candidatus Eiseniibacteriota bacterium | reverse complement strand
CGCGCTCCATGTCGGCGAGCGAAACGGGTAGGTCGTGCGCCCCCTCTGCCTTGGTGGTCGGCGTGAAGATCGGCTCCTCGAGCTTGTCCGAGAGGCGGAGGCCGCGCGGCAGAGAGATCCCCGAGATCGTGCCGGATCCCCGGTACTCCCCCCATCCCGACCCGGCCAGGTACCCGCGAACGACGCACTCGAAGGGGAAGACCTCACCGCGCCGGACGAGCATCGAGCGCCCCTCCAGCAACGCGGCGGCCTCGCGGAAGGGAGCGGGGTACTCGCCCGGATCGGTTGAGATCTTGTGGTTCGGGGCGATCCCGGAGAGGCGGTCGAACCAGAACGCCGAGATCCGGTTCAGCACCTTCCCCTTCTCCGGGATCAGCGTGGGAAGCACGCGATTGAAGGTGGAGATGCGGTCGCTCGTCACGATGAGGATCCGGTCGCCGAGGAAGAAGAGATCGCGGACCTTTCCGCTCCGGTCCGGCTCCCTTCCCGCCACGAGGGTTCGTCCGACGGATTCGCTCTTCACCGGGGATCTCCTTTCTGCCGGAAGAGACAGCGCCTTCCGGAGACGACGAGGTCGTGCGTGAGAAGCGCGGCGATCGTTCGTGGATAAAGCTCGTGCTCCTCTTCGAGAATCCTCGCGGCGACGCTCTCCGCGGTGTCGTCCTCGAGAACGGGGACCGCGGTCTGGAAGAGGATCGGTCCGGTGTCGATCCCGGCATCGACGAGATGCGTCGTGCAGCCGGAGACCCGCACGCCGTACGCGTGCGCCTGGCGCTGCGCCTCGAGCCCGGGGAACGAGGGGAGGAGCGAGGGATGGATGTTGACCACGCGGTTCGGAAACGCGTTCAGGAGGCGCGGCGACAGGATCCGCATGAACCCGGCGAGGGCGACGAGCCGGACGTCCCGCTTTCGGAGCTCCTCGACCATCCGGTCCTCCGACTCCGGGGAGATGCGCGCGCGCCGCGCTCCGGGCGGAACGTAGACCGCGTCGACGCCTGCCCGGCGCGCGTGGTCGAGGGCGGGAGCGTCCTCGACGTCGGAGAGGACGAGAGCGACGGACGCGGGGTAGTCCGGGTCCTTCGCCGCCTCGAGGATGGCAACGAGATTGCTACCCCGGCCGGACGCGAGCACGCCGATCGGGGCTCGCCTCAACGGTTCTCCTCCCGCGCCGGGGTGGTGAGGAAGCGGAATGCGAAGAGGACGGAGGTCCTGCCGGCCTCCGGGCTGAGGAGCTCGCTGTCGGCGAGGGCCCCTTCGACGAGGAGATACGGCGTCAGCCAGTAGCCCGCCCCGGCGGTGAAGAAGAACTCGTCCGCGCCGAGGATGTTCCCGCTCCGCTCGATGTCGCGGAGCGCCTCGGCGTGCGCGTCGTCCGGGAGATCGCTCGGGTCGAAGAGGGTGAAGAAGCCCCCGCGGAAGATCACGCGCTCGGACTGTTCCCACTCCGCGCCGAGCGAGAGCTGCGCCGTGGACCTGTAGGTCTCGATGTTCCCCCAGTTCTGATAGGCGATGTCGCCCGCGAAGCGGAGGGTGCGCGAGAAGTAGTAGGCGGCGCCGACCTGGGCGACGAAGGGCGTCATGTCGTCCACGATCGGGCGGCGCTCGGCGGGGGTACACGTCTTCCACTCGTCGATCTGGTGCACGCTCGTGAGGTCCATCCCCGTGCTGATCGAAAGGCCGCCGTCGGCCTTGTCGCTGAAGCGGTGGTACAGCCCCGCGGTGAAGTGCAGGCTCACGTCGTTGGTCGTCGCCTCCGCGTCGAACCATCCCCTGCCGATCTGATCGTCGCTGATGTCGGTGCACGCTGTGAGATAGTCGACCGACTTGAAGACCTTCTTCCGGTCGGCCCAAAACGCGAGCCCGAACGACGTGTTCTCCGAGGTCTTGTAGCCGGTGGCGAGCCCGAAGGAGTTGACCGAGACGCGGTCGTGGTAGCTCCGTATCAGCTGCTCGCTCTCACCGAAAGCGGCGGGCCCCGCGCCGCCCTTGCCGGTCTCGACCGGTTTTTCGGCGTCCTCGGGCGGGGTGCCGAAGAGGTGCCCGCGGATGTCGTGGTCGTACACGGTCAGCTCGAGGATCGCGAAGCTGAAGCCTCCCGCGTCGGGAAGCCGGAGGCCGACCATGCTGAAGTTCCCGCGATCGTGAAAGGTGAGGCGGTTCCGCCCGCCTTCGGTTTCGAACTCGGGGCCGTGCACGAAGCTCCCCTCGATGGCGAACTCGAGGCGGTCGCTCCAGGGGAGGAGCGCCGGGTTGTAGTACGCCGAGCTCGCGCCGTCGGGGAGCGCCGCGTGGCCTCCTCCCATCCCGAGATAACGGGCGCCGATCGGCAGGAACTCGGACTGGAGGAACCGCCCGTCGGCCCGCGCCGCGGAGGGGCAAAGGGCCGTTGCCGCGGAGAGCATGATGAGCAAGAAGAACGCCATGGCCGGAAAGCCCCCTTCCTCGATTGATCGAGACCGCGCGCGACCCCACGAGGCCGCCTTCCCCGCTGGAGCTAGGCCCGCGAACGAGCACACTATAGGAAGGGGAAAGACCGCTTGTCAACCCGAGCGGCCGGCCCCGGCGACCGATCGGAGGAGGCCGCCCGTTCCCTTCTTGATGCGGTCCGGCGGGCGGCGGGCCGGGGTCTTCCGCGGGGCCTTCCTTCGCCCGAAGGCCCCGGCACTGGACGCCGAGCTCGCGGCGATCCGTCTCCTGTAGACCACCGCGAAGGGGGCGCCCGAAGGAGCGGGCGTGAACGCGGGCTTGACGGTCCGCCGGGGGGATGCTATCTTTGCTTTTCTGTATCGATTGCGACAAGAAGGAGACCGTGCATGCCCTATCACAAATCGCCGAAGAAGAGGATGCGGTCGGACAGGAAGCGGAACCTCGCGAACCGCTCCGCCCGTTCCGCCGTCCGGTCGCTGACAAGGAAGGTGCGTGCGGCCGAGAAGCCTGAGGAGGCGGAGGCCGCCCTCTCCCAACTCATCCCCCGTCTCGACAAGGCGGCCAAGAAGGGCCTCCTCCACCGGAACGTGGTCGCGCGCCAGAAATCCAAGGCGATGAAGCGCGTCAACCGGATGAAGGCCGCTCCGAAGGAGGAACCGGCCGGATAGCGTCGGGTGCGCGACCCGGGCCGGCCGGATCGCTCCCCGCGCGCTTCAGGAAGCCCCCCCGATTCGATCCGGGGCCTCCCCAAGCCTCGCTGCGAGGCGCCGGATGACCTCTTCGACCAGCTGATCCTCCTCGGGCGGGGCCCCGGCGGCCTCTGCCTCCTTGCACGTGCGGCAGCCGCCGCATCCCTCGGCTCCGAGGGGGGGCGCCGGCCGCATGCCGAGGAGCTTCGTGACCTCCAGAGGGTCGAGCGGCTCCACCCTGCCGAGCTGCCTGGCGGTGAAGAGCGTGCGCGCGAAGCTCTCGATCATCTCCATCCGGTGGAAGGCCTGCCAGATCTCCTTCCCCAGAGTCATCGCCCCGTGATTCTTGAGGAGAAAAGCATCGTGCGTGCGGGCGATCGGGAGGATCCGCCCGGCGAGATCCTCTCCGCCCGGGGTCCCATAGGGGGCGAGGGGGATCGACCCGACGGTCGAGAGGATCTCCGGGAGAACGCAATCCGCGAGAGGAACCCCGGCCACCGCGAAGCCGGTCGCCGTCGGCGGGTGCGCGTGGACGATCGCCCCGACGTCGGCCC
>JBDRFQ010000267.1:0-4888 GCA_043818685.1 Candidatus Eiseniibacteriota bacterium | reverse complement strand
CTGTGGGATGCGATCCAGAAGAAGTGGTCCGACATCTTCTTAATGCGGAACAAACAGTCCAAGGGGTTCCGGTTCGAGTACTTCGATTTAGGCATGAAGGAGTGGCGGACGATCAAGGCCGACTGGAAGGAACTCATCCGGAAGCTCATCGCGATCGACATGAGCGTTGTTGTCACCGCAAGACAGAAAACCCTCTATGCGGACGGCGCTCTCCGAGCGCTGGGGGATACCTTCGACGCGGAGAAGAGCCTCCCGTACATGTTCGACGTCGTCGTACGCCTCTATCGCGACGAGAAGAGACGGTACATGGCCGTGTGCCAGAAGGACCGTTCGGGTACGTTGCCGACGGAGCCGTTCGAGATCGACTACGCGGTCTTTGAGAAATGTCTACGTCCACACGGCCTGCCGGTGAGCCGCGCAGGGGTCGACGTCAAGAAACAGGCGCGGGATACCCAGGCGCCCAACGCTCTCACCACGCGTGAGGAGCAGGAGGAGCAGACATGAAGCGAATCGATTTCCGACAGGTGGCGAACGTCGACGAGTACGCACCGGTCCCACAGGGTCAGTACCTCGTCGAGATCGAGGAGGCGGAGGAGGACACCACCCGGAACGGGGACGAGCGGATCACGCTGCGGCTCCGGGTCCTCGATGGCGAGCACGCGGGGGCGGCGATCTTCGACCGCATCTACTTCAGCCCCCGAGCACTGCCCCGACTGAAACACCTCCTGGGGGCCGTCGGGGTCGACACGGATCAGGATCTGGAGGTAGGCCCGGAACTCCTGAAGGGGAAGCGGTGCCTCGTGGACGTCACGGTCGAGTCGTACGTGAAGACGGACGGAAGCGAGGGGAAGGCGAACGCGGTGCCCTTCGCGGGCTACCACGCAGCGGGCGACGGAGATGAGGAACTTGCCCCGTATTGAGGAAGACCGGATCCCGATCGTGGTCGATTCGAGGGAGCAGCGGCCGTACCGATTCGACGAGCGGTTCGTGGTCGTGACGCGCCACGCGCTCGCCGCGGGGGACTACTCGGTCGTCGGGCACGAGAACGAGGTCGCCGTGGAACGCAAGAGCCTCGGCGACTTCGTCTCGTCAGTGATCCGCGAACGGGAGAGGTTCGAGCGGGAGCTGGCGCGGCTGGCCGACTACCAGACGGCCTGCGTCCTCGTCGAGGCGGACGCGCGGGACGTCGTCGACGGGAGGTATCGGAGCCACGCGCACCCGAACTCGGTGCTCGGAAGCGCGATCGCACTCTACGTCGACTACGGCATCCCCTTCTTCTTCTGTTCCACGCGAGAGATCGCGGGGCGGATCGCGGCGGGGATCCTTCGAAGATTCCACAGGCGGGCGGTGGTGGCGGGAGCGGATGCGGAGGTGAAGTCGGATGAGCGATGAGAGTCCGCGCGGGCCGAATCGGGAGGACATTCGGCGCTTCTTTCGGCTGCTGGCCCACGGGCCGCACGGCCTGACCGAGCTGCGCATCATCCCGCCGAGGGGGAAGCCGTGGATCGGGTTCTTCGATGAAGAGGACGCCTTCGTCGAGATGTGCGCGACGTGGTGCGGCAAGGCGAACGTGTATGCCGGTCGGAACCCCAGGCCGCGAGTCTTCGCGAAGCGGTTCCCACAGGCGTGCAACAAGCTCGCGCGGGGCGTCCCGGGGGCGAAGGCCGACGACATCGAGATCCTCACAGCCCTCTCGCTGGACCTCGACCCGATTCGCGAGAAGGACATCCCGAGCACCGATCTGGAGCACCAGCTGGCCCTCGACGTGGCGGGCCGGATCGTGGCGGACTATCCGGGCGCCGTGTTGGTCGACAGCGGAAACGGCGCCCAGATCTTCCTTCCGATCGCTCCGCTATCGCTGGGCGACAACGCGCGACGCGTCGAGGCGCAGACCAAAGCGTGGGAAGCAGACGTCCGAAAGATGGTCGAAGAGGACCCAGACCTCAAGCTCGACTCGGTATATGACCTTGCCCGCATCATTCGCGTGGCCGGAACGGAGAACATCAAGGGGGCGGCGACCGCCGAGCGCCCGCATCGCCTGGCGCACATCGTGGGCGAGGTTCCCACCGACCCGTGCGATATGTCCGAGGTGTTCACGCGCGAGGTGAACGTCCCAGAAGAAGAGATCCGAGCGGAGGGGAAGATCCCCGAACGCTTTCACGCCCTCCTTGAAACCGACGAGAAGGTACGCCTCACCTGGAATGGCGAGCGACCCGACCTCAGCGACTCGACGCGGTCTGGTTACGACATGGCGATGGTCAGCTTGCTCCACAACCAAGGCTTCGCGCCGGAGGAGATCATCCCCATAGTCCTCTCCATGCCAAGCGGCACACGGGACGAGCGACGCCTCCTGCTCACCCTCAAGAAAGCTCGAGCAACGGTGGCCCTTGCCGCCGCGATTGAAGGGAAAGGCATGAAGGTTCTCGTCGCCGACGCAGCGGACGATTTTCTTCGGGACCGCCAGCTTGAAGGCAAGCTTCGCCGCTGGCGAGGCGAGTGGTGGATCTGGAACGAACGGTGCTATGACCGCCTTTCGGAGGAGGAGTGCCTCGCCCTCGTCGTCGCCTACCTCCGCGATCACCGGATCTACCGCGGGAGGGCGACACAGACGTTTGCGCGAAACGTCCTGATGAACCTGGCCTCGCTTGGGTCTCTTCCCGATGCGATCGACCTTCCGTTCTGGATCGGAGATTCGGGGTTCGAACGCGCACCCCACCTCGTGATCCTGCAGAACGGCATCGTCGACATCGAACGATTCGCGCAGGGCGATTTGGATGTGCTCCAACCACACACTGCGGCATACTTCTGCCCGACGCTTCTTCCGTTCGAGTTCGATCCACACGCCGCCTGTCCGCTGTGGCACGCGTTCCTCGCCGAGGTGCTCCCGAGCCCCGACTCGCAGCGGTTCCTGCAGGAGTGGTTCGGCTACAACCTCGTGTACGACCTCTCCCAGCAGCGCTTCGTGATCTTCGAGGGCGAGGGCGCGAACGGGAAGAGCGTGATCTGCTATGTGCTTCGACATCTCATTGGAAACCAGAACGTATCGGCCGTGCCGCTCGAGGTTTTCGGGATGCGCTTCCAGCTGGGCCCCACGCTCGGGAAGCTCGCGAACATCGTCCCCGAGATGGGCGAACTCGACCGTGTGGCGGAGGGGCACCTGAAACCCTTCGTCTCGGGCGACTCGATGCAATTCGACCGAAAAAACAAGGAACCGATCACGGCGGTGCCAACCGCGCGGCTCACGTTCGCCACGAACACACGACCCCGCTTCAACGATCGGTCGGAGGGGGTCTGGCGGCGCCTGGTCCTCGTGCCGTTCACCGTCTCGATCCCTCCCGAGCGCCAGGATCGCGAGCTAGGGGACAAGCTGATCGGCGAACTGCCCGGCATCTTCAACTGGGCCGTGCAGGGCCTTCAGCGCCTACGCGAGCGGGGCCACTTCGTCGAGCCGGAATCGTCGCTGAAAGCGAAAGAGGATTACAGGCGCGAAACGAACCCCGCGCGAGTCTTCCTGGAAGAAAAATGCGAGGTGGACCCCCGGCACTCCGTGGCGAAGGAGACGCTGTACCAGAAATACCACTGCTGGGCGGAGACGAACGGCTATCGCCCGTTGGGCCTCGCGCAGTTCGCCAAGGAGGTCCATCGGTACGATCCGTCGATCCGATGCACGCGCCCGCGGCTGGACGGGAAGCGAACCCAGATTTTCGAGGGGATAGAGGTGACGTATGAGTGAGCTGGTCAGGGTGGTCAGGGTCGGCTTTCGGCACCCTGACCGCGTAACTCCTTGTGCGACAAGCGCCGGTCAGGGGTGTCAGGGTGGTCAGGGTACTTTCTATTCTTCGCGATAAGAACCAAGAGATAGGAAGATATATATGGAATATATAGTGCGTAAGGGCGGCACCCTGACCACCGTGACCACCTTGACCAACGGGACGAAGCTGTGAATCGGGGGCAAGGGGTGCAGCCGCCGAAGACCCCGTCTCCCAACGACATCGGGACGAGGCGCTCCAGCTGGGAGGTCACGGACCTTCGCCGCCTCGTCTCTCCGGTGCGGCCCGTCTACCCTGACCACGAGCCCTTCCCTGCCGACGCGCCGTGGATTCGCATCCGCTCCCGAGTGCTCGCAGAGGAGATCGTGCTCGTGCTGCGACGCGACGCGGTCCGGGAGGCCGAGGAGGCGTGCCCGGACGTGGCGACCTACGTTGTGCCGGAGATGGACATCCTCAGGGACTTCGAGGGGAAACCCGAGGTGATCCGGCGGCTGCACGCGATCAAGAAGGAGATGCGGGGCTGGCTGGTCCGGCCTGAGGAGTAGGAGGGCGCCGTGGAAGGCATCCAGCACCCGGACACCGAGCCGAGGGAGTTCGACATCTCCGAGATCCGCATCCGGCTCCTCGACGCGGAGCGGGACGGGCTCGTCGGATTCGGCTCGTGCGTGCTCAATCGGTCCCTTTACTTGAATAATATAGCGATCCGTCGCGGACAGGACGGGCGCTTGTATCTATCGTACCCCGCCGGGCGGTCGAACCAGGCCGTCCAGCACTTTCATTGGAACCCGATCTCGAAGCGGGCGAGCGACGCTCTCGAAGCGGCGATCCTGGGGCGCCTGCGGGCGATGAGGGTGTGAGGGTGGGGCTGAAGATGTTCGATGCGCTGCCCAGCTATCACGGGGGCAAGCGTCGTCTGCTCGGCGCGATCTTCCGAGACGTTCCTCCGCCTGACGAGGCGCCGGTTTTCGTCGACGCGTTCCTCGGGGGTGGCTCGGTGAGCCTATGCGCGAAGGCGAGGGGGTACGAGGTCCTGTGCAACGACGTGGCGGACCGCTCCGTGATCGTCGGCCGGGCGCTGGTCGAGAACGACCGCGTCCTTCTCGGGTACGACGACGTCG
>JBDRFQ010000266.1:0-16852 GCA_043818685.1 Candidatus Eiseniibacteriota bacterium | reverse complement strand
CCGGGCACGGAGTACCGGCCTCCGCGGGCGGCGCCGGCGGCCCATTCCGGCACCCTCCCGCCGGGCGGCGCGGTCGTCTTCCCGAGCGGGGCGCTCGCGGAGGAACAGCTTCTCGCGCTCTTCACGGTCTTCCCCGTGGATGTCACGTTCGTCGACGCGGAGGATCGCGTCGCCTTCTTCTCGGAGGGCCCGGACCGGGTCTTCGCGAGGTCGCGCTCGATCATCGGCCGGACGGTCCAGAACTGCCATCCGCCCTCGAGCGTTCACATCGTGGAGCGGATCCTCTCGGACTTCCGCTCGGGCGCGCAAGACGTCGCCGAGTTCTGGATCGACCTCCACGGCCGCTTCGTTCACATCCGCTACTTCGCCGTGCGCGACCCCGAGGGGAAGTACCTCGGAACGCTCGAGGTCACACAGGACGCGACGCGCATCCGCTCCCTCGAGGGGGAACGCCGCCTGCTCCAGTACGAGAACGCGCAGCCCCGGGGCGGGGACCGTTGACAGAACAGCGGCGCGGTGCGAGGATGCAAGCGGGCGCTCACGCGCCGCCAGAGGGAGTTCGAAAGCTGGTCGCGACGACGAAGAAGGAAGCGATTCTCGACGCCGCGCTCGACCTGTTCGTCGAGAAGGGGATCAGCGCGGCCACGACGAGGGAGATCGCGAGGCGCGCGGGGACGGCCGAGGGGAACCTCTACCGTCACTTCGAGAGCAAGGACACGCTTGCCCGCCACCTTTTCGGCGATTGCGCGGGGCGCTTCCGGCGGAGGCTCGTCGATGCGGCCGCCGCCGCCGTGGAACCCGAGGCGAGGATTCGCTCCCTCGTGCGCGCCATCTTCCTTTTCGCCGCCGAGGAGCCGCGCGCGTTCGCTTTCATCGTCCTCTCCCACCACAACGAGTTCGCCACCGGTCCGATTCGGAACCCCCAGCCGCTCCCAAAAGACATTTTCTGCGAGGCGATTCGATCGGGAACGGAGTCCGGGGTGTTTCGTCCGGTCGACCCGAACCTCGCCACGTCGTGGATCGTCGGGCTGACGCATCGGGCGATCACGTTCGCCCAGATGGGGAGAATCCGGCTCCCCGGAGAAGAAGTCGTGCGCGAGACGGCGGAAGCCGCCCTCCGCCTCCTCGCCGCCGACTAGAACGAGAAAGGGGAGAGGACCCCGCCGGCCGTTTTCTCGCGCGGACGCTACCTCTTCTTCTTCCCCGAGTCCCCGGACCCGCGCGACTCGGCCGACTTGCCCGACTTCTCCGACTTGCTCGTCCCGCTTTCCTTGCCCGACTTGCCCGACTTGCCCGTCCCGGAGCTTCCCTTTTCCTTCTTCTTCTCGGCGGCCGGGCGGGACTTCTCGTCCGGGCGGTTCTTCGTCTCCTTGATCGCGGAGGGCTCGGAGCGGGATTTCCCTTGCGAGTCGCGCTTCACCGCCGACCCGGCGCCCCTCTCGGCGCGAGCGGCCGGTGGCTCGGAGCCCGCGCGCCACTCGTCCGAAAGACGAACATCGCCGTTCGATTTCTTGCGTGACGTCTCGATCGTCTCCCGCCGGGCGAAGCCCTCCCGCGCCTTTCGGATCCGCTCCCCCTGCCCGACCGGCTCGTAGTCGACCACGCGGTGATCGCCCGAACGGTAGGACCTTCGCTCGACCCGGACCGGGTTCACGCGCTCGCGCGTGATCCCGCGCACGTGTTCGATCTCGAGCGCTCTCCCGATCGGCACGACCTCCTTCTTGCGGAAGAACTCGACCGAACGCACGCCGGGGAGCGCGTGCACATGAATGTCCGTGCCGTGGAAGTGCCGGTTCGAAACGAACACGAAGAGGTTGATGTCGATCTCGACGGTCGTGCGGCTCACCGGACGGCCGAAGACGACCCGCGGCCCGGCGTAGTGGTAGCGCGTGCGGCGCGGGTAGAAGAACCCGTCCGGGGGAAGAGGCGCCCACCCGACGTAGCCGTCCACGACGACCCATGTCACCCACGCGGGGCCGTACTCGCGGCCGGGCACCCAGCCCCATCCGTACCCGTCGAGGTAGACCCAGCGGCCGTAGTGGTGTGTGAGCCGCCCCCACGGCTCGTACGACACCCACATCATCCCGAGCGTCGTGTAGGCCCAGTGGCCGTGCACGTACGGCCGCCACGCGACCTCGACGAACGGGAACCAGACCGGCCCGCCGACGCTTCGGACATGAACCCACTCGCCGTGCCCGTCGAGCGGATCGACGAACCACGGGTCGAAGGGCTCGTCGTAGCCGTACGAAACCGGCGCGATCGTCAGAGGGACGCCGGCCCCCACTCCCCACGACGCCGGGCCGCCGGGCCACGCGAGGGCCTCTGCCGCCCCGAAGACGATCGCCGCGAGAGCCCAGCCGCCGCTCCGCAAGGAATTCCGTTTGCGTTTCATCTTTCGTCCCCCCTCTCTGTAGGGCTTTCCGCCCCGCGTCTCTCTCTGCGCAAAGGGCGTGCCGGACCGTCCCCGGGGAGCGCGCGCGTATCTTCATGCGGCGCAACGCGTTTCGGGCCGGCGCCCGTTCCGGGTCCTCCGGAGCGCCCGCGAGCGAAGCGGGAGGGACACGGAAGCCGCGTCAATTCCACACGGAGCGGCGGGCGGCGAGCCCCGGCTTCTCCCTCCTCGATCGGGGCGCGCGCGGAGTACAATGGCGCCGGGAAACGGCCGCAGCCGCGCGCCGGGCGCCGCGAGAGGGGACGATTCGATGAAGGTGTTCGTGCTGTTCGTCTGGGGGACCATCAAGCTCGCGTTCTTCGTGGCGGTTCTTCTCGGGATCGCGAGGGTCTTCACGATCTCGAAGGACGTCGCCGAGATCAAGAGGACCCTCGCCGAAGGGGAACGGAAGCGGGCCGATTGACCTCGATCCGCCGGAAGATCGAACCGGAGGCCAACCGTTCGCGGCCGGCGGGGGCACCGGCTCGGACAGCCCTCGCCCGCTGCGGCTTTCTTGAGGGTTCATCCTTCCCGCGGACGGACGCCGCCGGTTCGCCCCGCGCGCGTTGTACGATGCCGCCGCCTCGGATATACTGAAGCCCCAACGATGAGGTAAGGAGAACCGAAGCCCGATGACCGGCCGCGCCCAGGCGTTCATTCTCTACGGGATCCTGGTCGGGGTCGTGCTCGGCGGGATCGCCGGTTGGGTTCTCGGCGAGCGGATGACCGCCGTCGGCTGGATCGGGAGCTTCTTCCTCGACGCGCTCCGAATGATCGTCGTGCCGCTCGTCGTCTCCTCGATGATCGTCGGGATCTCGGGGCTCGGCGACGTGAGGCGCCTCGGCCGGACCGGCACGGTCACGATTCTTTACTACCTCGCCACGACCGGTCTCGCCGTTCTTCTCGGCATCCTTCTCGTCAACCTGATCCGTCCCGGCGTCGGCTTCGAGTGGCTCGGCGCGGAGGTGCCGGACATCGTGAAGGGGAAGGAGAAGACCGGCTTCACCGACATCATCCGAAGCCTCGTCACGCCGAACCTCGTCGACTCCGCGGCGAGAACCGACATCCTCCCAATCATCGTCTTCTCGCTCCTCTTCGGAGGCGTGCTCACGACCATCGGCGAAAAGGGAAGGGTCGTGATCCGTTTCTTCGACGGGGTGAACGAGGCAATTCTGAAAATCGTCTTTCTCATCCTTCTCATCGCGCCGGTCGGGGTCTTCGCGCTCGTCGCCTCTCGCCTCGGGCAGGCGGGCGGCGGAGCGGCCTTCTTCGCCGAGATCCAGCGGATCGGCCTCTACGCGGCCACGGTGCTCACCGGCCTTCTCGTTCACGGCTGCGTCGTTCTGCCGCTGATTCTCCTCGCCGTGGGAAGGCGGAATCCCTGGAAGCACCTCACCCACTTCGTGCCGGCGCTTTCGACGGCGTTCTCGACCGCATCGAGCAGCGCCATGCTCCCCGTCACGATCCGGTGCGCTGAGGAGAGGGCGCGGATCTCGAGGCGCTCTTCGCTCTTTGTTCTCCCCCTCGGCGCGACGATCAACATGGACGGCACCGCGCTCTACGAGTCGATCGCGGCGATCTTCATCGCGCAGGCAACGGGCGCGCATCTCGGGCCGATGGAGCAGGTGATCATCTTCCTCACGGCCACCCTCGCCTCCATCGGCGCGGCCGGCATCCCGGAGGCGGGACTCGTCACGATGGTCATCGTTCTGCGCGCGGTCGGGCTTCCGCTCGAGGGGATCAGCATGATTCTCGCCATCGACTGGTTCCTCGATCGGTGCCGCACGACGGTGAACGTCTGGGGCGACTCGGTGGGCGCCGCGGTCGTCGACCGGATCAACCCGGCCTCCGGAGAGGCTTGATGCGGCCTCTCCCCTTCCGGGAAATCTTCCGCTTCTACCTGCCGCTCGTCCTGACGTCTCAGCTAATGACGCTGTCCGGGCCGGTCATCAACATCGCGGTCGGCCGCTCGGCGGATCCGAAGCTCGAGTTCGCCGCGTACTGGCTCGGTTTCACCGTCCATCTCTTCGTCGAGGCGCCCTGTCTCATCATCCAGCAGGCGGCGGCGACGCTTCTCGCCGGGCACCGATCGATGCGGCGCCTCTTCTTCGGCGCGATGCTGCTCGGGCTCCTTGGGGCCGCCCTCTCCTTCTCGCTGGCGGTGACCCCGCTCGGCGATTGGATCTTCCGCTACGTGGTCCCGACGACCCCGCGGGCCGCGGACCTCGCGAGAAAGGTCCTTCTCGTGATGACGCCGATCCCGGTGCTCGTCTCGCTTCGAGGGGTCGGGAACGCCCTCGCGCTGCGGGCGAAGGAGACGCCCCTCATCGCGCGCGCAACGGCGACCCGCATGGCCGCCATCGCGTGCCTCGTCGGGCTCACGGTCGCGGCGGGGACCTCTTCGGGCGCGGTCGCCGGGGCGGCCTCTCTCGTGACCGGGCTTCTCATCGAGACCGTGCTCGTTCTGCACGGGACTCGGAAGATCCGCCGGCGCATGCGCGAGAGAAGCGGGGATCCGGACGACGTGATCCTGCATTACCGGGAGATCCTGCGGGTCGCCGCGCCGCTCATGGTCTCGTCGTACGCGTGGACATCGGTGAGGCCCCTCATCAACTCGATTCTCGGGAGGCTTCCCGATCCGGAGCTCGCCCAGGGGGGGTTCGGCGTGGTGATCCCGCTCCTCCTCGTGACGTGCTCTCCCCTCTGGGCGCTGCAGAACGTGACGCTCATCCTTCCCGAGAACCGGGCGGATCTCCGGCGTGTGGTCCGCTTCAGCGCGTGGGTGACGGTCTTCTTCGCGGGGATCATCGCGCTGATCAACTGGACACCGCTTCGATCGGCCCTGCTGGGGGGGGCTTTCTCCCTCTCGCCGGAGATGCAGAGGGTCGTCGCTCCGGCGATGCTCCTGATCCTCCTCGAGCCGATCTTCCTCGCGACGCGCTCCGCATCGCAGGGACTCCTCCTCAAAGCGAGGCGAACGGGGATCTTCGCCGCGGTCTCGTTCGCGAAGATCGCGCTCATGGGCGCGCTGGGCTTTGCCTTCGTGGAGCGCTTCCCGGCGCTGAACGGCGCGCTCCTCGGCACCGCTCTGTTCATCAGCGGCGAGCTCTTCGACGGGGTCTTCTACAGCCTTCGGGCGAGATCCCTCGTGCTCGGCGGCGTGCTTTTCCCGAAGGTGCTCGCGCCGGGCGAAGGAGGGGTTCCGCAGGGATGACGGGGAACGGAAGCGCCCGGGCCCGCCCAGGCCCCCGGGCATCGAGCGCGGCGCTCGGTCCAGCGAGAGGAGATGTTCCATGAATGCCGGATGGATCGGAGGGATCTCGGGAGCGGTCATTGGGTTGATCGGCGGGGTGGTGGGAACCTACTTCAGCGTCAAGAACACAAGAGGCCCGCGCGAGCGGGCGTTCGTTGTGAAGGCGTGCGCCACGGGCTGGGCCGCCGTTGTTCTGTTCTTGAGCCTGATGTTTGTATTGCCGAACCCGTACCGGTTTCTGCTTTGGATTCCGTACCTGATCCTGCTCCCCATCGGAATACGGTTCTGGAATCGCGCGCAGCAGAGGATCCGGCGCGAGGAGGCGCGGGACCAGGGAGGGCCGCCGGCGCGCTAGGCCGCGCGTCCGGCCCCGGCTGGCGGCGATCGAGCAGGGAAGGCCGTGAGAAGAGGAATGCCGTCGAGGTCATCTCTCGTCCGCCCGGTCCTGGTCGTTCTCGCTGTCGCCGCGGCGGCCGGCCGGGGCGCGTGGGTTCTGCCGCCGCTCGGCGTTGTCCTTTCCGGCTGCGGCGGGGGGCCCGAGCCGACCGAGATCGTGATCTGGGAGAACTACCGCCCGCACGAGGCGGAGGTGTTCGAGGAGTGCCTCGAGCGTTATCACACGGCACATCCGGACGTCCACGTGATCCACACGAACTTCGAGACCGAGCAGCTTCGCACGCAGTACATCACCGCGGCGATCGGCGGGGGCGGGCCCGACCTGACCTACGGGCCGGGCGATCAGGTCGGCCCCCTCTCCGTGGCCGGAACGATCGTCCCCATCGACGAGGTCTTTCCACCGGAGTTCCTCGACGGGTTCCTCCCTTCCGCCTTCGACACTTTGGACGGGCACGTCTGGTCTCTTCCGGCGCGCGTCGGGAACCACCTCACCCTGCTGTATAACCGGGCGACCGTTCGGGACCCGCCCCCCACGCTGCAAGAGCTGGCGCGCGCGGCTTCCGAGCACACGATCGATCTGGACGGCGACGGCAGCCCGGACCGATACGGCCTCGTGTTCAACCTGAAGGAGCCCTACGGGCTCGTGCCGTTTCTCGGCTCGTACGGCGGATGGATCATGGACCGTTCGTACGAGCCGACTCTCGATCGGCCCGCCATGGTGAGCGCCCTTCGCTTCGCGCGCGACCTCAAGACCGTCTGGAACGCGATGCCGGCCGAGTGCGACTACGAGCTCGCCGACGCCATCTTCAAGGAGGGGAAGGCCGCCTTCCTGATCAACGGCCCGTGGTCGTGGGGCGGATATGACCGAGCGGGGATCGACTACGCCCTCGCGGTCCTCCCGATCAACGAGGAGACCGGCCTCTGGCCGGCGCCGATGGTCTCGAGCTTCGGCTACAGCCTGAACGCGAACGTGAAGGAGAAGCGCCGCGAGCGGGTGAAGGACCTCATGATCTTTCTCACATCGAACGAGGTTCAGCTCCTCTTCGCGAGGAGGCTCCTGGTTCTCCCGAGCCGAAGGGGCGCGCACGAGTGGATCGTCGCGGGGGGGGACGAGCGGATCCTCGTCTCTCTGGAGCAGTACTCGAAGGGGAGGCGGATGCCGGTCGTCCCCGAGATGCGCGCCATCTGGGACGCGATGCGCCCCGCCTATCAGAACGTCCTCAACGGCGAGACATCCCCCGAAGAGGCGGCCCGCGCGATGCAGGAGGATGCGGAAAGGAAGATCCGCGAGATGAAGGGCCTCTAGT
This sequence comes from Candidatus Eiseniibacteriota bacterium, assembly GCA_043818685.1. Lineage (GTDB taxonomy): Bacteria > Orphanbacterota > Orphanbacteria > Orphanbacterales > Orphanbacteraceae > VGIW01. Next base: position 9,465 of record JBDRFQ010000266.1, on the reverse strand, counting down.
GTCGTGTCCCAGAAATACCTTCCCCTCTGGCTGGCCCTCGCGGCCCCCGGCTGCGTTGCTCCTCCTCGGCGTATCTCCTTGATACGCCATCGTCGTCGCGGCTCTTGCATCCCGCGAGCCGCCGCTCGTCGGTTATAATGGGAACGCCAAGGCGGTCCCCGGGCGCAGGCGGGCGCCGGAGACCCGCGAAGGGAGAGAGACGATGGACGACAAGAAGATCAAGGACGCCGTCCGGCGGAAGTACGGCGATCTCGCCGCCGGCAAGACGCCCCGCGATTGCTGCGGCGAGATCGTAGACCTTCAGGCCGCTCGGTGCGGCTGCCCGGCGCCCCAAACGGATCGCGCGACCGGGGACCTCGGCCTCGGATGCGGGCTCCCCACGGAACACGCTTCCCTCGGCCCGGGCGAGATCGTTCTCGACCTCGGGAGCGGGGCGGGCGTCGACGTCTTCCGCGCGGCGTTGGAGGTGGGCCCCGAAGGGCGCGTGATCGGCGTCGACTTCTCGCCGGAGATGATCGCGGAGGCCGAGAAGAACGCCGTCGAGGCCGGACACGCGAACGTCGAGTTTCGCCGGGGCGACATCGAACACCTGCCTGTCGAGAGCGACAGCGTCGATGTCGTGCTCAGCAACTGCGTCATCAACCTCGCCCCCGACAAGGCCGAGGTGTTCGCGGAAATCCACCGCGTTCTCCGCCCCGGCGGCCGGTTCGTCGTCTCCGATGTGGTCACGCGCGGGGAGATGCCGGCGGACCTTCGGGCCGATCTTTCCGCGTGGGCCGGATGCGTCGCCGGGGCGATGGACAGGGACGAGTACCTCGCGCTCATCGCGCGCGCGGGGTTCGACCGCGTGCGCATCCGCGACGCCCACGAGTACGACTACCGAAGGAGCGACGCCTGGGCGATCCTCTCGATCACCGTCGAAGGCCGCAAAGCGGCTTCCTGAGGGCGGGGCGGTTCGGGGAAATCTCGTGCCCCGGCCGCCGCCCCTTCCCAGCTGCCGACCGGAAACGGCGAAAGCGGCAGGAAGTGAGAATCGGGGCCCGGGGCTTTCGCGAAGAACCTGCGCCGAACGGGAGAGAGCCGATGTCCTTGAAGTCTCAATCGCCCGGGGAGTGCGGTCGCGAGTCGGTCGCCCGCCTCGTCATCGACTTCCTGCACCGCACCGTCATGCACCACGCGATGTGGTTCGGCGAGGTCGAGCGCCGGCTCGGAAGAGAGAGGGCGGAAGGGGTCCTTCGAGAGGCGTACGCGAAGACCCTCGACATTCAGCTCAAGCGGCTCTCCAAGACGCTCGGCTTCGAGGTGCGGGAAGGCCTCCCCGCACCGCTCCTCGATCTCCCTGAGGAGAAGCTCCGCGCGCTTCTCGAGACGGTCGCGGTGAACTGGCTCGCGACCGACGGCGTCTGGTTCCAGGCGGTCGAGTTCTCCTCCGGAATGGAGGACGCCCGCGCGTGCAACGACGCCTGCTGGGCCCGCTTCTCCCCACTCGAGGCGTTCTCGATCCGCCGCTTCCTCGATCTCCCCGAGAGCCCGGGGCTCGAGGGGCTCAAGAGAGCGCTCGCCTTCCGCCTCTACGCCGCCGTCAACAAGCAGTCGATCGCCGAAGAGACCCCATCGAGCTTCGTCTTCCGGATGGACGATTGCCGCGTGCAGAGCGCCCGGAAGCGGAAGAGCCTCCCCGACTACCCGTGCAAGGCGGCCGGCATCGTCGAGTACAGGGCGTTCGCGAGCGCGATCGACCCGAGGATCCGTACCGACTGTGTGGCCTGTCCGCCGGATCCCCACCCGGACGAGTGGTTCTGCGCGTGGCGCTTCTCCTTGGATGGGAAATGAGAACCGCGATGTCGGCGCGCGCGCGCGTTCGCAGGCTCGAGCGGATCCGCAACCGCTTCTCGCCGGAAGAGCGGGAGGAGAAACGCGCGCTCCTCTCGAGCCTGAAGAACGCCGAGATCCTCGATCCCCTCCTTCTCTTCCGCTATCACGAGGCGCTTCTCTTCGTTCGATCGTATCCGGACGACGCGGGGATCTTCGCGCTCGCCCGCGCGGAGTGCGCCCGCTTCGCCGCGCGCGTCGACCGGCTCCGGCGCCGCGCGCCCGCCGCCGCGGACGATCTCGACGACACCGGGATCGTGGGAACGATCACGCGCTACGCGTACGACTTCGTCACCGCGCGCGCGCTTCTCCGGCGGCCCGGGGACGCGCTCGAGATCGACTGGGACGGGTTCGAGAAGACCGAGAACCTCGACATGGTTCTTCCCTTCGTCGCGCAGTGGATGGAGAACGACGGGCTCGATCTCGCCGAGGTTTCGACGGAGGAGTGGGTCGAGCAGGCGAAGGGAGACCCGTCGAAGCCCGCGCTCTCGTGGCTCCTGGGCGGCATCGACGCGATCGCCGCCCCCCATCCGGTCAAGCGCCACCTGTTCGATTCGATGGAGATCCCGATCCTCTGGCGTCTCGGCGGCTCGTCCTCGTCCCGGACGAAGGCGCGGCTCGCCTCCGCCCCGGTGTTCTTTCACGAGGAGCCGCTTCTCCGGAGAATCGACGGCTTTTGGAGGGAGGTCGCGCGGCCGATGCCGGCCGTCGAGACCGCCCCCCGCCGGGAGGCGCGGCGGCTGATCCGTCTCGCCGTCTCGTCGCTCGCGGTCCGGCACCGCGCCCTCTACCCGATCGAGTACCCGAATCCGGACGATGTCCTCGTCGTCGAGCCGGGCCGCGGCTACCGCTTCCTCCTCTACGGCATGCAGCCCGGGTACCGCCTCCCTTTCGAGAGCGACTACGGCGCGCTCCTTCTCAAGAACGGCTATCCGATCGGATACGGGGTCGGCGCGATGCTCTTCGATCAGATGGAAATCGCGGTGAACATCTTCGACTCGTGGCGCGGAGGCGAGGCCGGTTTTCTCTTCGCCCAGTTCGTGCGGGCCTTTCGATCTCACTTCGGCTGCGCGCGCTTCAAGATCGACCGTTACCAGGTCGGCCACGAGAACGACGAGGGGCTGAAGTCGGGCTCCTTCTGGTTCTACTACAAGCTCGGCTTCCGCCCGAAGGACCCGGAGTGCCGCCGCCTCGCCGAGAGGGAAGCGGCAAGGATCAGGAGGAGCCCGCGCCATCGTTCGGACCTCGCGACCTTGAAGCGGCTCGCGCGGAGCGACCTCTACTGCTCGATTCGCGGCGCCCCCGGGAAGATCCCGGACGACTTCCCTCTCGTCGATCTCAGCATGCGAACGACGCGCATGATCGCGGAGCGCTTCGACGGCGACCGGCGAAAGGCGTCGCGCGCCTCTGCCGAGAGGATGGCGGAGGTTCTCGACTCCCCCGGCTGGAAGAGGTGGCCGCGCGCCGAGCGGGAGTGGTTCGAGAGGCTCTCGGTCGCGATGGCCCTGATCCCCCGTCTCGAGACGTGGCCTCTCAGCGAGCGCCGCGACCTCGCCGCCCTCGTGCGCGCGAAGGGGATGCCGAGCGAGACCGAGTTCGCCCGCCGCATGGTGAAACAAGGGAAGCTCCGCGCCGCGCTCGCGAGGATCGCGCGCCGGTAGGGCGCGGGCCTTGCTCCCGCCGGCGAAGGCGCCGCGGAGCGGTGAGGAATCGGAGGGCGGGCGCCGAGCCTGCGGGCTCCGCACCCGCTTCCCGAGAGAGCCTACCTCCCCCGCCCGGCCCGAAGGTCCACGGCAATCTCGCGGATCTCCTCCAGGTCGCGCACCATCTCGCTCCACCCGTACCAAAACGCGTAGTCCGGGTTCGAGTGGAACGTGCCTTGGAAGGCGCGCATCCGATGGGAGAGGTGCATCTCGAAGAGCTTCTGCTCGATGGGCGTCGGGGCGTCCTGGAACGTGAGAAGGTCGGGGAACGCGTGCGCGTACCCGGCCGGCTTCTCGAGAACGCCGTCCGTGTAGAGAGCGGCGATCGTGCGGATCGCCTCGGCAAGGAGGCGGTCGGCGTCGCGGATCATCTCGTCCCCCTTCGCGATCTCCGCCCTCGCGAAGCTCTCCGAATGGCAGCGGCCGCACGCGTCGAGGAGCTTCGCCCGCTCGCGGTCGAACGACTCCTGATCGAGGCGCGCGACGTCCGCCGCCTTCACGACATCGAGCCGCGCGGTCGGGTTCCCCTCCGGATCGAGAACGCCGAGGGCCTGCAGGATCGTCACCTGGTCCGCCTTCCACTCGGGGTCCTCGGGGAGCGGGAGCCGCACGGCGAGGAACCCCCACGGGGTCCTCACCTCATGATCCCCCTCCTGCATGTGGCAGGTCTGGCAGGTCGGAGCCGCGGCCGATTCGGGCAGCGTTCCGTTCTGCTTCAGGAGGTGGCGCACACCGTGCTTGGACGAGGAGTACATCTCCCACTGCGGGTGATCGAAGCCCATGTGGCAGGTCTGGCACGCCTGCGGCTCCCTCGCCTCCTTCGTCGAGAAGAGATGCCGGGTGTGGCAGGCGTCGCACGAGGCGAGACCGAACCCGGGCCCCGTTTGCTTCAGCTCTCGAATGTCATCCTCGCTCTTCAGCCCGATCTTGCGGCAGCCGCCGCACCCCTTCATCCCCTCGCGCATGGCGTGGGGAAGGGCGTGCGTCGTCGGCATCGCCTTCATCGCCGCCCAGGCGGCGGCGTGCTTCCCCTTGGAGAACTGCTCGACCCGCTCCGCGTGGCAGGCGGCGCATGTTTCAGGCGTCGGGATCTCCGCCATCGAGGCGTCGGCCGCCGAGGCGTGGGCGTCCCCGTGGCAGACATCGCAGGAGACGTCGTTCGCGCTGTGCTTGCTGAGCTGCCAGTCGGTGACGATCGAGGGGGGCGCCTCCTTGTGGCACGAGACGCAATCCGATCCCGCGGACGTACCGGCGCAGACCACCAGAGCAGAGAACAAGATCAGCCACCGCATCGAACGACCCTCCTCGGACATAAGCCGTTTTATTTGTTTGGTTTACCGCCCACCTCCCAGCCAGAAGGCCGTTCGGTCCTCCGTTGAGAGGGCTGCGTGTGAGCGTTCGCTCGTTCTGCGACTCCAAGTCCAGCCTGTCAACCACTTTCATTCGCGGATACAATCGACATCGAGAGGAGCGCGCGTGCGATGAACGCGGGTGTTGCCTACGCCGTGGCCGCCTTCGCCCTGTGGGGCATCCTCCCCGCCTACTGGAAAGCGATCGAGCGCGTCCCCGCACGCGAGATCCTCTGCCACCGGATAACCTGGTCGCTCCTCTTCGCCGGGTCTCTCGTCGTGGTCCGGCGACGCTGGAGATGGATTCTCCCCGCGGTCCGGAACCCGCGCGTCATCGCCATCTTCGCCGGCACGGGCTCGATCCTCGCGATCAACTGGCTCACCTACATCTGGGCCGTGAACCACGGCCAGATCGTCGGCGCGAGCCTCGGCTACTTCATCAACCCTCTCTTCAGCGTCCTCCTCGGCATGGTCTTTCTGAAAGAACGTCTTCGCCGTTGGCAGTGGGTCGCGCTCGCGGTCGCCGGATGCGGCGTCGCCTATCTCACGTTCGTCCACGGATCGTTCCCGTGGATCACCGCGGTGCTGGTCCTCACCTTCGGCTTCTACGGGCTCATTCGGAAGACCGCCCCCCTCGACGCTCTCGAGGGGCTCTCGCTCGAGACGGCGGCTCTCTTTCTCCCCGCCCTCGCCTTTCTCCTCTACACGGATCGCACGGGGTCGGGGTCGTTCGGGCACGCCGACCTGCGCACTTCGCTCCTCCTCGCGGGGACCGGCGTTGTGACCGCCCTTCCCCTGCTCTGGTTCGCCGAGGGGGCGCGGCGGATCACACTGGCCTCGGTCGGCATCCTCCAGTACATCGCCCCGACTCTGCAGTTTCTCATCGGCGTCCTCGTCTACCGCGAGCCGTTCGCCAGGACGCGGCTCGCCGGCTTCTCGCTCGTCTGGACCGCCCTCGCGATCTACTCGGTGGAGGGGATTCTCGCGGCGAGGAACCGGCGGAGGAGCAGAAGGGCCGCTCCGCACACGCCCGTTCCTTAGCCCGGACGGCGTGCGTCTCCCGCCGCGCCCTCGGATCGAGGCTCCCTCTCGTGTCAAGATTGGACCGATCCAATTTTGCCAGGATGGCCCTTGAGCCCGCACACATGCGTGCTATGATGATAATTGGACCATCCAATAGAGGGGCCAATGGAGATCCCGATCGACCGAAAGAGCGCGATCCCCCTCCATCTCCAGATCGCGCAGGCGATCCGCGACCGGATCCTGACGGGGGCGATCCCGAAGGAGGGGCGCCTGCCCGCCTCGCGCGCGCTCGCCGACGCCCTCGGGGTGAACCGCGGGACCGTCACGCAGGCGTATCAGGCCCTCTGGTCCGAGGGGCTGATCGAGGGGCACGTGGGGCGAGGCACATCGGTCCTTTCTCCGGGGGCGCCTCCGGTCGCTCCGCTCGCCCCTCCCTCCTGGGAGACGCTTCTCGCCGGCGGCGCGGACCCGGACGACCGCGAGATCCGCGAGTTCATCCGGCTCATCGACCGAGAGGACCTCATCTCTCTCGCCGCGGGGCTCCCCGCTCCCGACCTCTATCCGATGGACGATCTCCGCGCGATCACCGACGACGTCCTCGTCCGCGAGGGGAGGACTCTTCTTCACTGGTGCGCGGTCGATGGGTACGCCCCCCTCCGCCGCCTGCTCGCCGCGCGCTTCCCCGGCGTCTCCCCGGGCGAGGTCCTCGTCCTCTCCGGATCGACGCAGGGGATCTTCCTCCTCGCGCGCGCGATGATCGCTCCGGGTGACCTCGTCGCGGTCCAGTCGCCGACCTACCTCGGGGCCCTCCAGACGTTCCGCGCCGCCGGGGCGCGCGTCGTCGGCATCCCGGCCGGCAGCGAGGGGATCGACCTCGACATGCTCGAGAGCCTCTTCTCCCGAACGAGACCGAAGTTCTTCTATGTGATCCCCACCTTCCAGAATCCGACCGGCGCGACGATGAGCCTCGATGCGAGACACGGGCTCCTCAGGCTCGCCCGCCGCTACGGCGTGCCGATCCTCGAGGACGATCCGTACGCGCCGCTCCGTTACGACGGGGAGGAGGTCCCGACCCTGAAGGAGCTCGACACCCATGGGCATGTCCTCCATCTCAGCACGTTCTCGAAGATCCTCTTCCCCGGTTTCCGAGTCGGGTGGCTCGCCGCGCCGCGCCCGGTCGTCGAGAGCCTGAAGACCGGGAAGCACCTCCAGGATCTCTTCACCAACTCGCTCGGCCAGGCGGTCGCGTCCGAGTTCATGAGGCGCGGGCTGCTCGACGCCCATCTCCGGCGGGTGCGGGTGGAGTACCGCGCGAGGCGTGACGCGATGGCGAAGGCGCTCCGGCGCCACGCGCCCCGCCTTTCGTCCGCCTCGCCGCAGGGGGGCTACTTCATCTGGGCGAAGCTCCCGGGCGGGATCTCCGCCCGCGAGCTTCTTCGGGCCGCACTTCAGAAGAAAGTCTCGTTCGTCCACGGCGACGTCTTCTCCCCGGACGGGAGCGGGCGAGACCGGATCCGGATCAACTTCGCCTCTCACGCCCCCGAGACGATCGAGGAAGGCGTTCGCAGGCTCGGCGCCGCCCTCCGCGCCGTTCGAAGGAGAAAGAAGACAGACACCCGCGAGGAGGGGGCCTCGGCGAAGCCGATCGTCTGAGCCGGCCTCCTCCCCGGACAGAAGACGACAACGACCGCCCCGGAGAGAAAGGGAAACACGATGACGACCAAGAACCGATACGCGCACTTCCGCGGGAAGATCGTGCCGATCGAAGAGGCGCGGGTTTCCATCATGACCTCCGCCCTCAACTACGGCACCGGCATCTTCGAGGGGATCCGCGCCTACTGGTCCGCCGAAGAGGAAGAGCTCTTTCTCTTCCGGCTGCGCGAGCACCACGAGCGCCTTCTCCGGAACGCCCGCTTTCTCTTCATGGACCTTCCCCACTCCGCCGACGGCCTCTGCGAGGCGACGATCGATCTCCTGAGGAAAGAGGAGTTCCGGACGGACGTCTATGTCCGGCCGCTCGCCTACAAATCGAGCGAGGTGATCGGGGTCCGCCTGCACGACCTCTCCTGCGACTTCGCGATGTTCGCGATTCCCTTCGGCGCGTACATCGACAAACCGGACGGCGCGCGGCTCATGGTCTCCTCGTGGCGGCGCATCGCCGACGACGCGTTCCCCGCACGCATGAAGATCACCGGCGCCTACGTGAACTCCGCGCTGGCCAAGACCGAGGCCTCGATGAACGGGTTCGACGACGCGCTCATGCTCTGCGCGGACGGGCACGTTTCGGAGGCGAGCGCGGCGAACTTCTTCGTCCTGCGCGACGGAACCCTCGCGACGCCCCCGGTGACGGACGACATTCTCGAGGGGATCACGCGCGACACGTTCATCCGAATGGCCCGGGACCTCGAGATCCCCGTCGTCGAGCGTCCGATCGACAGGTCGGAGGCGTACGGGGCGGAGGAGGCGTTCGTTTGCGGAACCGCGGTCGGCCTCGTTCCGGTCATTGAGATCGACCGCCGTCCGATCGGCGGCGGGAAAGCGGGCTCCGTCTCGAAGAAGCTCCGCGATCTGTATCTCGAGACGGTGACGGGAAAGAACCCGCGCTACCGCGAATGGTGCACGCCGGTCTACGCGGGGAAGTAGCAGCGCGGACGTCCGCCACGCCCGCTCCGGCGAATGAGACGGCCCGCCGCACCGAGGAGGAAACCGTGTCGCGGCTCTTCTGGTATCCCGGCCATGAGCTTCTCGTCGAGAACATGGTGCGAGCGGAGAACTGTCATCTCCACGACTCGCAAGGCAGGAGGTATGTCGATCTCGAGTCCGGCGTCTGGTGCGCTTCGATCGGCCACGGGAACCCGAGGGTTCTCCGAGCGATCGCCGAGCGGGCCGCGCGGATCTCCCACGCCGGTTTCAACTACTCGAGCGCGATCGTCGAGGAGGCCGCGCGCGAGGTCCTGTCCCTTCTCGGTTTCGACGGAGGGAAGTGCGTCCTCCTCTGCTCGGGGAGCGAGGCGATCGAGTACGGGGTTCGTGTCGCCCAGATGCTGATCGGCAAGCCCCTCATGATGACGATGGCCGACTCCTACTTCGGGGCCTACGGATCGGCGAGCAAGAAGCTCGAGAGCGAGTGGTTCGTTTTCGATTGGATGCCGTGCGCCTCGTGCCCCAAGGCCGGCGATTGCGGGCCGGAATGCGAGCGCTGGGCGGCGATCCCCTGGGACCGGATCGGCGGGTTCCTTTTCGAGCCCGGAAGCTCGTCGGGATTGGTCCGCTTCCCGCCGGAGAAGCTGATCCGGAGCGTCGGGCGCGCAATGAAAGAGATGGACGGCCTCGTGCTCGTGAACGAAGTGACCACGGGCGCGGGGCGGACCGGCCGGTGGTTCGGGTTTCAGCACTACGAGATCGCGCCGGACATCCTCGCCGCCGGGAAGGGGATCGGGAACGGCTATCCGGTGAGCGTCGCCGCCTTCGCGCCGCGTGTGATCGAGCGCCTCGCCGGCCGGGAGGTGAGGTACGCC
>JBDRFQ010000265.1:0-4233 GCA_043818685.1 Candidatus Eiseniibacteriota bacterium | reverse complement strand
GCGCCTCGAGCGGCTCCGCTCCCGCCCCCTGCCCGACGCGGAGCAGTCCCGCCTTTCCGTTCCCCTCTTTCGCGTCGCTGAACCAGAGGACCGCTCCCCCGCTCCCCGCGGGATCGAGGCGGAGGACGGTTCGCTCCGGTTCGACCGCTGTCACGAGAGAGAGGTCACCGCCGCCCGCGCCGAAGAAGAAGAGGACCGCCCGAAGGGGGAAGCCGGCCGATACTTCGAGGTTCCGATCCTCCCCGGCTCGGAACTGGAGATCGAAGAAACCTCCCTTTTCCTCGCCGGCCGGTGCGGCTTCGAGAAGACGCCGCCCGACGAGGACCGCGTCCGCCACGTTAAGCTTCGTGTCCCCGTTCGCGTCCGCTCCCGTGCTCTCCGCCGCCGAGGCGAGCCCCTCCCCGAGAAGCGCATCGAGGATGCGAACCACGTCGTTCACGCCGAGCGCGCAGTCCCAGTCCACGTCCCCGCCCGGCCTCGCCTCGGACACGAGGGAAACCGCCAGGCCGATCGGCCCGTGACCCGGTGGAACCGGATTCGTTTCGAGGAAGACGGTGTCTGCGTACGTCACGCCGCACCGATGGTCCCCCACCGAGACGGTCACGCTCTCACGCTGCCCCGGCGCGAGGCTTCCCGTGAGCGGCCGGAACTCGATCCACGGCAGCGTGTCCTGGATGATCCATGCGAGATAGCCGGTCCAGCGGTTCTCCAGAACCAGCGTCGAGTCGGCGAACAGAGTGTCGACCCCGTTGCCGAAGGAGAAGGACGAGGACCCGGAAACGACCGCGAGGCCCGAGACGGAGGGGATGGAGAACGTGCGCGCGGGATAGAGGGGGCTGTCCCCGCAGGCGTTCCGCGCGCGCACCCGCCAGTGGAAGGTCCCGAGCGTGTCCACGCTCCGCAAATCGTGCGCCGTTCCGGCGAGTGACGTGTCGACGATGGTCTCCGTGAAGCCGGCGTCGAGAGCGATCTCGAGGCGGTAGGAGGTCGCGCGAGCGCGGGACTGCCAGGTGAGGCGCACGGGGAGCTGGAGGCCGGACGCCCCGTTCGCCGGCGAGAGCAGCAAACCGGCGGCCGGCGCGGTGTTCGCGGACCCCGTGACCTGGCAGCCGCCCGAAGCCTCCCCGCACCTCGCGTACGCGGCGATCCGGTAGATGTAGCTCGCCAAGAGCTCGACGTTCGCGTCGTCCCACGTCACGGCGCCGATCCGTGGAGGAACGGTAAACGTGTCCCACGGAGCGGAAGGCTGATCGGCCCTTCTCCGGTAGATCCGAAACCCCTGGATGTTCTGGTTGATGTACTCGGTGGGCCAGAACCAAGACAGGCGGATCAGACCGCATCGGTCGGTCGACGCCGAGCACTGCTCGGGCGCCGAGGGGGGACCGGGCCGGATCCCCCAGGTCCTGCACGAGTCGGCGGCGGCGAAGCACCGGTTCCCCGCCCGGATCGAGTAGTAGGCGGTGTCTCCCTGCTCCACCGTCGCATCGAACGCGCGCCGCACGCCCGCGTCGAAGAGGCCAACGAGCGTTCCGTTGTCCGTCCGGAACACGCGATACCACTCCGCGTCTTCCGGCGCCCACGTCCAGGAGATCTCGACCCCCCGGCAGGAGTCCCTGGAGGCGGAGCAGGACCCGGCGGGGGGTGGGCCGATCGGACCCGGGATGCGGGCCGCCGCCGAGCAGGCGGACGCCGACCGGCCGCAGTCGTTCACCGAGAAGACGCGGAACACGTAGCCGGTCCCCGCGCCGAGGTTCCCGGCGACCGCCGAGGTGTCCGACGGGCCGACGGAGTCGACGAGGGTTCCCGCCCCGCGGAGAACGACGTAGCCGGATTTCGCCTCGCCGACCGGCGTCCAGGAAACACGGAGGGACGAGCACGTCTCGAACCCGGCGGCGCATGAGGCGGGAGGAGGGGGAACCGAGGAAACGAAGCGGCCGGTGTCCTCCCGGGCCGTCGATTCTTCACAGTTGAACGCTCGAAGCGTGTAGACGACCTCGTCGATCCCCGGGGCGTCCTCGTACGAGCGGAGGTCGCCCGAAAGATCGAACGACCCGCCGGGCGGGGTGCTCCGAACGATCCGGTATCCCCAGACGGGCCCTCCGTCGAGAGGCGCCTCCCATTCGAGCCGGATCGTGCCGCAACGGTCTCGAGAGGCTTCGAAGGACACGGGAGGGCCGGGCGCGGTGAGTCTCTGTCCCAAATCCTCGCACGGAGGGGATAGGCCGTCCGCGTTCCCGCCCCGCACGGCATAGCCGTGCCACTCGTTCGGCGCCACAACCGAGTCGCGGAGGGTCAGAGGGGCCGTCTCCCCCCCAACAACGCCGATCGAGTCGCCGTCCCGGTAGACGACGTAGCGATCGGCGCCGGGTCCGCCGGAAGGCTCCCATGTGATCACGACCCAGGGACAGAGGCTGTCCGAGGCGGCGCACGTCGCCGGCGAGGGGGGGGGCTCCGCCCGGGATGGCGCGACGATGCCGGAGGGCGCTGCGAAAAGAAGGGCGAGGAGCAGGGCGCGGCGCGCGGTGCGTGTATGTGTCGGGGTCCCATTCCCCCGGCTCGGGTCCGGTCGATTCTCGGCCGTCCTTCTCTCTCGGTTCGAGGCTAGTAGACCCATTGGACCGAGGCCGCGAGGTCGAAGCCCGTGAGATCGATCGCGCCCTCTTCGGCCTCTCCGAGGAGACGCGCCGCATGCACGAGAAGCCGATAGTGTGAAGAGAGATCCGCTCCGACGCCGGCGCCGAGCTCGTAGACCCGGCCCGAGCCGAGAAGGTGCGCTCCCTCGGCGAACGCGTACTCGCCGAAGTCGCCGGCCCGCACGTCCGCCGAAAGGTCGACCCCCGCGGCGATCCGGTGCGTGTAGGATGCCGAGAACTCACGGTAATCCCCGGTCAGGCTCCTCTGAAGATACCTCTCGACGGATAGCGAGTCGATCGATCCCTCCCCGAAGGCGCCCCCCTCGGATCCTTCTCCCTTGAAGACGAGGAAGGCCCGAACGTCGATCCGGCGCCCCGGCCCGATCCGTACGGAACCGTCGAGAAGGAGGCTCGCCTCGTCCCCTTCCTCGTAGAAGTCCTCGCCGTTCCGTTTGTCCACGGCGAACATCCGGTAGCGGAAATCCGCCGCGGCCAGGAGGACGACCGCGCCCCCCCACTCCCCCCCCGCGCCCGCGGTGAGGAAGATCTCGTCTCCGGGGGCGTACTTCTCCTCCGCGTCGCCGGCCCCGAGGAAGGCGTACTCCCCCTTGAGCAGGTACCCCGCGCCGGCGGAGACGGAGACGCGGCGCGCGGGCGAGAAGCCCTGAACGAGGCTCGCCCCGGCATCGAACCCCTCTCCGAATCGCTTGATGGGTAAACCGAGAAGGCGGTCTGCCGCCGCCCCGGCGACCGCGCGCTCCGCCGGATGCGTCTTCGATTGTCCGGTCGGGATTTCGAGGAAAAGGCCGATGCGGGTCCCCCGGCCCGACGGACGATAGGAAGCGGAAAGCTTCGCGTCGGCCGGCCCGCGATACTCCGAACTCCCCTCCCCCTCGATCGACGCCCACACGCCGGGGATCTCGAGCGAAAGATCGCCCCGGGCGCCGAGCGGTTTGCGGAGCCGAAGCGGCGCCGCGATCTCGGAGACCTTCACGTCCTCGGCCCCCTCCTTCTTCAGGGTCCAGCTCCGAACGGAGACGCCGAGCCCGCCCTCGATCAACGCCCCATCGACGAGGACCACATCCTCCGACCGCGCGTGCGATCCGGCGACAGAGAGGAGAAGAAGAAGTAGAACGGCCAGGATGGCTCTCGCCTCGTGCTTGCTCATGGCCGGTCCACCCGAATGACGAGATCCGCGGTCGCGGAAGCGCGCACGTTGGAAAGGTCGCTCGCCTCCCCGCGATCGGGGAGCGGAGCGGGGAGAAGCAGGCCGGCGGATCTTTCGGTTCGCTCCCCGAGAAGGACCTCGCCCGGCCGCGCGATCTCCGCCAAGGCGATTCGGCGGATCGCCTTCGCGGTCCCGGTCGTTCTCTCCGCCCTCTCGGCAGCGAGCGCGAACGAGGGGTCGAGGCGCACCGCCTGAGCGTAGAGAGCCCGCGCCTTTTCCGAGTCGCCCCGGTCGTCCGCGTCGAGCGCGTCGCAATACGCGAGGAAGGCTCGGAAGTGCGTGGTGGGGACCGTCTCGATCGACCGGCGTTCGTCCCCCGCGATCCGGACCTCGAACCTCTCCGCGACCTCGATCGCCACTCGTTTCTCAAGC
>JBDRFQ010000264.1:0-16352 GCA_043818685.1 Candidatus Eiseniibacteriota bacterium | reverse complement strand
GATCCGGGCTACGTCTTTCAATGGGACGGGAGTCGTTGGCTCAGCATGGGGACGAGCGTCGGTTCAGGAACCGTCGGAACTTACGAGGGGCCGGCGATCACCGCGATGGCGACCTGGCAGGATGCTCTCTACCTCGGGGGGAGGTTCCGATACGCGGGGTCGGCCCCCTCCTTCCGGATCGCCCGATGGGAGGGGAGACACCTGAGGCGTTCCGAGCCGACCTTCTTCCTCCGTGCGGCCCCTAACCCTGCATCGGAGTCCGTGACCGCCTACTGGTACCTGGACGGACCCGGGAGTGCCGTCCTCAAGGCCTTCGACATTCGCGGTCGCGAGAGGGCCGGGCTTGCCTCCAGGTCGTTCCCGGGAGGTGAGAATTCGTGGACGTGGGACCTGCGGGGTGGGGACGGCGCGAAGATCCCGCCCGGCGTCTACTTCCTGCGACTGGAAGCGGCCCGAGGTTCCTCAAGCCGGAAAGTCGTCATCGTCCGATGAAAGGCTAGCGCCGGGCTGCGAAGCCCGGCGCCCGAACGGACACTCACTTCGCCGCCCTCTCATCCACCTCCCCCCGATAGCGGGCGATGACGTCGGAAGGCGCGCCCTCGCTGGCGATCTTTCCCCCCGAGAAGAGAAGCGCGTGCGAGCAGAACTCCTCCACCGCCCCGAGATCGTGGCTCACCATCAGGATCGTCTTCCCCCGCGACTGGAACGCACGAATCCTCTCCCGGCTCTTCCTCGCAAACGCCTCGTCGCCGACCGAGAGGATCTCGTCGAGAAGCAGGATGTCCGGGTCGACGTGCACGGCGATTGAAAAGGCGAGGCGCATGTACATCCCGGTCGAGTAGGTCCGGACCGGCTCCTCGATGAAGTCGCCGATCTCGGAGAAGGCGATGATGTCGTCGAACCGCGCGAGGACCTCCTTCTTCGACATGCCGAGAACGATGCCGTTCAGCATCACGTTCTCGCGGCCGGTGAAATCGGGATGGAAGCCGGCCCCAAGCTCGATCAGGCTCGCGATCTTTCCCCGGACCGCGATGCGCCCCTCGTCCGGGCGGTAGATCCCCGTGACGAGCTTGAGGAGCGTGCTCTTCCCCGACCCGTTCGGGCCGATGATCCCCCACGTCTCCCCGGCGGGGACGCAAAACGAGATCCCCACGAGCGCCTGATGGAAGAAGTGCGCCGGCTCCGAGCCCTTCTTGCGGAGGAAGAGGCTCTTCAGGGTCGTGTAGTTGCGCGCGAGCCTCGCCTTCCGGAAGCGCTTGGAGACCCCGGATACCTCGAGCGCGATCGGCCGCGAACCGTCCATTCCTAGAGCCACTCCGCGAAGGTCTCCCGGTGCCGCCGGAAGAGGGCGTCGCCGACGAGAAGGAGGGCGACCGCCGCCGCGCCCACGAGCCCGAGGAGGGACCACGAGGGGAGGCGGTTGTGGAAGAGGATGTCCTGGTAGCAGGTCACGAGCACCCCCATCAGGTTGCCGAGGGTGAAGACCCGGAACCGGTCCGGCACTTTGCTTACTGGATAAATGATCGGACAGAGAAAGAACCAGAAGACGAGGAGGTTCCCGAGGAGGTGCTGCACGTCGCGGAACTGAACGTTGAGCGCGGAGAGCGCGAGGACGAGCCCGAGCGTGAGCACAATCTGCACGGCCATCACGAGGGGGAGCGCGAGGATCGCCGGGCCGATCGGGACCCCGTACGCCGCGTAGATCGCGAAGAGGACCGGGAGGCTGAAGAGGTAGTTCAGGCCGTTCGAGAGAACCGACACGACCGGAAGAACCTCCGGCGGGAACATCGCACGCGTGATCAGGTGGCCGCTCGAGACGATCGAGTTGACCCCCTCGGAGAGCGATGAGGAGAACCAGAGCCACGGGAGGAGCCCGGCGAACATGAAGGCGCCGTAGTCCTCCATGTCGAAGCGCATGTAGACGCTGAAGACGAGGCTGTAGACGAGCATGAGGAGAAGAGGGTTGAGGAAGGTCCACACGAAGCCGAGGAGGGAGCCGCGATAGCGGGCGCGGATCTGCCGGGCGACCAGGCTCTGGATCAGGACCCGGTGGGCGTAGCAGTCCCGTATCGTGTCGATGATGCCCATGCGTCGTTCACCCGCGCCGAAACGGGATGCCGCCGGCGCCCCTGCATTCTAGGGAGGAGGCGGGGGAGCGTCAACGACGCGCCTCCTCCCCTCGCGACTCGGCGAACGCGCTCTCCTCGCGCCGCTTCTTCTTCAGGGAACCGGGAGGTAGCCGAGGGCCTGAAGCGCTTCCATCGTCTCCTCGGCAACGGGCGGAGCCCTCCTCGGGCCGCGCACCTCGAGGGACGCGACCCACTCCCGGAGCTCCTCCTCCATCTCTCGCGCTCTCCTCGCGCCCGCGTCCGCGGGCCGCTCCTCGTCCGGGTCGCGCAGGAGATCGTAGAACGCCGTTCCGTACGGGCCGATGACGATCTTCCAGCGCCCGTCCGTCGCCGCGAAGATCCGGCGCGGGAGGATCACCCCTTCCTCGAGATCGGCCGGCGCTTCGCTGAAGACCGCGCGGAGGGCACGTCTCCCGCCGATCCGCTCGCAGAGAGGAAGAAGCGAGCGGCCGGAGATCGGGTAGGGAGGGGGGGCGAGTGCGGGGAAGAGGGCGAGCACGGTCGGAAGGACGTCGCAGAGACCCACCGGATCGGAGACCTGCTCGCGGAGGTAGGGGAGCCCCGCGGTCTCTCCCGGAACGCCGCGCGGGGCGGGAGGGAGACAAAGAAGCAGAGGGACGTGGAGGAGGGGCTCGTGGAGGAGATCGCCGTCGTGCCCGATGTAGTTCTTCTCGCCGAGAGACTGCCCGTGGTCGCCCGCGAAGAGGACGACGGTCCGATTCCCCAGGCCGAGCTCCTCGATCTCGAGAAGCAGATCGCGGATCCCCTCGTCCATCACGCGGACCTCTTCCTCATAGAGGGCGCGAAGGAAGGCGCGGTCCTCGGCGGAGAGGGTGTCCCCCCTCAGGTGGCCGGGAACATCCTCGACCCGGAGCCCCCAGCAGAAGGGGCCATCGTAGCCGGGCACCCGCCGTTTCGTCTCCAGGGTCGCGACCATCGGGGTGTGCGGGTCGTAGTAGTGAACCCAGAGGAAGAACGGCTCCGCGACGTTCGCGGCGAGCCACTCGAACGCGCGCCTGTTCGTAGAGGCCGCCGAACGCTGCCACCCGAGCAGCTCGCCGGGGGGAACCGTGTCGTCGATCGTCTCGAAGCCCTGCCCGAGGTTCCTGCTCAGGATCCCCTCCGCGCTCAAGAAGGCCGCCGTTCGATACCCGGCGTCCCCGAACATCTCGGCCATGCTGACCCATGCGGTGTCGAGCGGCTGGATGTTGTGAAGAATCCCGTGCTCGGACGGATACAGACCGGTGAGGATGGATGCGTGCGAGGGGACGGTGGTCGTCGTCGGCGCGGTCGCCGCGCGGAAGAGAACGCCCCCCCCGGAGGCGCGCTCGATGCCCGGCATCGGCTCGAGGCCGCGGTTGTAGCAGCTGAGGAAGTCCGCGCGCGTCGTGTCGAGCGTGATGAGGAGAAAGTTGTAGCCCGAGTAGTCCCCCCAGAGCCCCATCCGGCGCCACCGCTCGCGCGCCTCGGGGAAGAGGAGAACCGCCGCGATGAGAACCGCGAGAAGGCCGAGCAGAACGCCCTTTCTCATCGGGATCGACCTCCGCGCCTCGGCCGGGGAGCCTCGGAAAGGAGCGAGAGCGCGGGATGATAGAAGGGGTCCGCGGTGAGTCGATCGCCCCACCTTCTCTCCATCCAAGCGACCTCCCGCTCGTCGAGGTCCGGGCTCCGGCTCCGCGTCTCATGATGAAGGAAGCGCGCGTGCGGGGTGAAGAGAATCCGGAGGCCCCTCTCCCGTGCCCGGAGGCAGAAATCGACGTCGCTGAAGGAGACGGGGAGGTGCTCCTCGTCGAACCCGCCGAGGCCGAGGAAGAGCTCCTTCCGGACGAGGAAGCAGGCGCCGTCGACCGCCGAGACCTCGCGGGGAAGCTCGGGCGAGACGAAGAAGGGAACGCCCCCCGTTTCGCCCCCCTTGTACACGTGCCCCGCAACGACGCCCATGCCGACGACGAGCCCCGCGTGCTGGATCTTCCCGTCAGGATAGAGGAGCAAGGCCCCGACCGCCGCTACATCCGGGCGCTCCGCCTCTTCCGCCATCGCCTCGATCGACCCCTTCTCGAGAACCTCCGTGTCGTCGTTGAGAAAGAGGAGGTGGTCCCCCGACGCCGCCCGCGCCGCCCCGTTCATCATGGATGAAAAGTCGAAGGGTCCGGGGCGGCGGAGAACGCGCGCCTCGCCGCGGCTCTCCAGGGCGGCCAGGTACTCGAGGCAGGCCGGATCACGGCTCCCGTTGTCCACGACGAGGATCTCGCGGGGGCGCTCCTCCCGCACGCCGGGAACGCACCGCTCAAGCCAGCGCCGCCCGTCGCGGGTCGGGATGATCACGCTCACACTCCTCCCGCCGGGCCCGGGGCGGCGGAGCCTCCACGAACCGGGAACGCGTCCCGCCTCGACAGAAGCGCCCGCGATCCGTGGCTCCGCCCAGGCAGCGAGCGCCCGCCGCATCGCGCCGTCCTCCCCGCCCGCACGGTCCGCCTCGAGCGGGGTCCCCCGCCTCCCGAGGATGCTTGCGACATGAAGGACCGAGCCCTCGCGCTCGTGGAGGCGAAGGAGAAGGCCGTAGAGCGCCGCGGCACCGCGCCCGCCGAGACCGCGCGCCGCCGAGAGGGCGTCCGTTCGCCGCACCACGACCGGCCAGCCGGTGTAGAAGGCGCTCCGGAAGAGGTCGGGGGACCAGCCCGGCTTCCAGAGGGGAACCGTCCGGTCCGTCCCCGCATGGGGCGCCTCCTCATCGCCGAAGAGGAACGAGAGGGAAGGATGTTCGTGCGCGAAGAGGGCGGCCTCCGCGATCGCTCCCGGCCGGAGGGAGTCCCCCTCGCGGACGAGGAAGAGGAAGTCGCCCGTCAGGCGCTCGAGAAGCGATACGAGAGCGGGACCGTCGGCGTCTTCCGGAAGCGTTTCGCCGGAGATGGAGGCGTGCCGGTAGGCGCGGAGGGCGAGGGCGATCTTCTCGCGAGCCGCCCCGGGAGGGCCGGCGCTCCTCCTTCGGACGAGGACCACGTCGATCCGCGGGGGATGGAGGAGCCCGTCCGCCCGTTCCGAAAGAAGGCGGAGAACATCGGGGGCGGTTCCTTCCTCGAGCGCGCGCCGGCAGGCTTCATCGAGAGGGGTCCTTTCTTCGAGCCGCTTCGCCGCGAACCGCCGTGCGCGCCGGAGCAACGAGCCGGGGCCGCCGTGCGCGAGCACCCGGAAGGCGGCGCGGAAGCGACCGCCTCCGCGCCGAGTGGGGGCGGGGGCGGGGGCGGACGGACCGCCGCTCTCACCCGGAAGCAACCCGCTTCTCCGATCCGTACCGCGCGACGAAGGCGCCGCTCCCCTCGTACCCGAGGTAGCGATAGAGATCTTCCTCGTCGATGAAGACCCCGTGCTTCCGATAGAAGCGAACCAGGGTCCGCTCGAGGAGTTCCTTGTCGTACCGGGCGCTCATGTAGTGGCGGTCGCGCCTGGCGGTCGCGCTGAAGTTCATGTGGTGATGGACGACCGTGGCGAGCGGCGCGTTTCGCAGGCGGTATCCTGCCCCACGAGCCCGCATCGACCAGTCGTTGTCCTCGTACGCGCCCGACACCTCCGTGTCATAGGGGAGCCGGACGAGAGCCTCCCTCCGAAAGAGCGTCGCCCCTCCCGGGACCCAGTCGCAATCGCGGCTCTCGAGAGAGGAAAGATCCGAGACGGTCTTTCCCGTGTCGATCAGGTCGAAGCGGATCCGAAGCGCGCCCCGGCGGATCCTTCCGCCGTTGAACTGGATCCGCCCGTCCGGAAAGACGACTCGGCAACAGCACGCGGCGAGGCGCTCGTCCGTTTCCATCTCGGAGAGGAGGTTCTCCAGCCAGCGGGGCGACACCTCGACGTCGTTGTCGAGAAAGACGATGTACTCCCCGTCCGTCATCGCGACCCCCAGGTTGCGGCCCCCGCCGCACCCGAGGTTGCGGCCCGACTCGTGCAGGCGGAAGGTCCCGTCGGCCGCGGCGAAATCGCGAAGCCCGCGAAGCGCTTCGTCCGTCGACCCGTTGTCGATGACGAGCACCTCGTGGGGGAGGGGCGTGTGCTTCGCGACGGCGGTGATGCAGCGCTTCGTGTCCTCCAGACGATTCAGAGAGAGAACCACGATCGAAACAGGCCCGCGGGACTCCCCCCTCGCGATGCGCCGGCGAACGATCGCCGCCTCGCGCGCCTTGGCGGCGAGGGCCTGCTGGAGGCCGAGCGACTCCTGGGTCGCCTGGGCTCGATGAACGCGGTGGTGGTAGAGGTTCTCGGGCAGGAAGCGGAAGGCGGCGCACTCCGAGAGCCGGAGCGCCATGTCGTAGTCCTGCGCGGAGTCGTACTCCCCGCGAAAGAGGCCGGTGCGCCGGAACGCTTCCCGGCGGATCACTTTCAGGTGGCTGCAGAACATCCCCTTGAGAAGCTCTTCGGCGGGGTGTCCGGCGGCGCGGTTTCGAAAGTCCCAGAAGCGGACGACCTCCCCTTCTTCGTTCACGTCCACCCTGTTCGTGTAGAGGAAGTCGACCGGCTCCGGGCTTTTCGCCAGAACGCCCGCGGCTTTCCGAAGGGCGTCCCGATCCAGGACGTCGTCGCAGTCGAGAAACGCGAGGTACGTTCCCCGCGAGAGCGCGACGCAGCGGTTCAGCGCCCCGGAGATCCCGAGGTTCTCTTCTCCGAACACCAGGCGCACCCTCTCGTGCGCCGCGTACCTCTCGAGGAGAGCCCGCACCTCCGGCTCCGGCGACGCGTCGTCGTAGAGAACGCACTCGAAGTCGTCGAGCGTTTGGCCGAGGGCGCTCTCGATCGCTTGTTTGAGGTATAAATGGTGATTATAAATAGGAATCAAAACGCTGAAGAACGGGGGACCTCCGCCCGCCGCGGTTCCCATCGCCTCCGTCCCTCGCGCCAGGCGATCGCGGAGAAACCGATAGGCACGCGTGGGAATCCTCCCGAAGACACGGTTGACACGAATTCCGGCCTGAACGAGCCGGAGCGCGAGAACCGTTTCCCTTCGCGTCTGCGTGATCTCGAGATCCCGGATCCGCTCGTCCCTCTCGCGGACCCCTCCCTCGAGGTTCTGGATATACCGGTTCCGCTGCTCGATCTCCGCGGTGTGCTCGGACTCGCGTTCCTCGATCCGCCGGCGAAGGCCCTCGGCCTCGCCGTTCACCCTCTCGAGCGCTTCTTCCTTCTCGCGAAGTTCCGCCTCGCGCTCCTCAAGCCGCCCGCGGAGCTCGTCCGCCCGCTCGCACGCTTCGTCGTTCGCGCGCCTGTTCTCCGCGATCTCCCGCTCCCGCTCGGCGAGCCCCCCCTCGAGGTTCTGGATGTACCTCCGGTCCCTCTCCGTCACCTCGGCGGGCCCGACGCCGACATACGTTGCCGTTCGAACGGGGGCGCCGTTCGTCGCCAGAGCGATGAAGAAGTGCGCCGCCTCGGGCTCGGCGTCCAGACCCTCCTCCCGAAGGGCGGGCGCGGAGGAGACGGGACGCGCCCCGTCCGTGTCCGGCGCGGCGCCCGCGATGCGGGTCGCGAGATGGTTCCGCTGGGTCAAGATCTCGGTCCACGCGAAGCGCGCGGAGAGGAGAGCGCGCAACTCGCCAAGGGTGTATTCCTTAATATGAAAAGGGTTGTGCGCCCTCGAGACCTCCCAGTTCGGCGTGGAGCAGAGGAAGATCCCGTCCGGCTTCAGCACCCTCGACGCCTGGCGGACGACCGAATCCCCGTCCGTGACGTGCTCTAGGGTTTCGAGACAGACATAGAGATCAATGGAGTGGTCTTCGATCGCGTCGAGGCGCGTTGCGTCCTCGATCAGATAGCGGATCCCCTCGCCGGAGAAGCGGGCGCGCGCGTACTCCACGGCCTTCGGCTCGATGTCGGCCCCGATCACCTCGGCAGCGCCCGCGTCCCGCAGAATCCTGGACCCGTAGCCGGCTCCGCACGCGCAATCGAGAACGCGCCGCCCCTTCGCGAGAGAGGCCGCGAACCGATAGCGGCTGACGTGCTCGAGGTAGAGCCCGCTCCCCTCCGACGACTCCGGGACCATACGGCTTCCGTCATGCAGCACGAGCGCGTCCTCCGACGGGGTTCATCGAGTGGAAGGGGCGGGAGCCTCGTCGCGCAGAGAGAGAGAGCCCTCGGCGATCCACGGCGGAGAGGGATCTCCTCCGAAAGGACCGCCCGCGCCTCGAGAATCGGTCACGCACGCCGCGCGGTTTTCTTGGCCGTCGAACGAGACCGGCCGGCACGCTTCTTCTGCGCCTTCTTGCGCGACGCGCTCTTCTTCTTCACGACAGGCTTCGGACGTCCCCGCTTCGCGGCCGCCTTGCGCGGCGTCTTCCGCGCGGCCTTCTTCGGGCCCTTACCTGCCCGAGCGGTTCCCGCGCGCGAGACCTTCTTTTTTCGCGCGCCGCGAGCAGGAGCGCTCCGCTTCTGCCGAACCGGCGTTCTCTTCCCGGTCTTCTTCTTCGCCGGTGCTTTCCGCTTCCGCGGCGGCTTCTTTTCCTCGACCGCGCCGGAGGGCCCCGGAGCGACGGTCGCGGCCTCCGCCTTCGACGATGCGGCGGGCTTCTTTGCTTCCGCCCTCTCGGGAAGGCGGAAGTCAGGAGGCGCAGGAAAGGCGATGCGGCCGCAGAACTCGCAACACACGACTTCGGTTTGGAGCTTCTGAATCACGTGGTGGGTGTCCGGGTAGTGCATTCCGCAGCGCAGACACACGCCGTCGAGAATCGGCGCGAGACCGTAGCCCGTGCGCTCCTTCTTGCAGCGGTAGAGCCGGAGAAGTCTGTCGTCCCCTAGCTCTTTCACGATCTTCGAGACAAGCGCTTCCCGACTCTCGCGCCCCAGCCTCTTCTTCTCGGCTTCCTCCAGCTGGCGGAGCAGCTCGACCTGCTTGTTCATGCCCCTCTCCCGACATGAGGGGCGCCGGGCAGCGCCCCCGAGTTTGGTCGCTGACCGGGCTCTCCCTACTCCCGATTGTCGCCGCGATGTCCGTGACCAGTCAGCTGGGCTCAGGGGCCAATCGGGCCGAGGCCCGGTCGCGCGATGCAAAGAGTACCACTCCCCCCCTTTCCGAACGGAGCGAATTCGGCGGGCGCGGAGAAGCAGGCCGCGGCTCGCGGGAGAGGAGCGCAAGAGGCTCGGCCAGGCGCCTGGTGATCGCGCCCGAACGGCCGCTCCCGGAGATCCCGGGGGAGACCCCGCCGGCCATCCCACACGCGACGGGTCGCCCGGCGCAAAGCATGGTAAAACAACGGGTTGCGCCTACTGTGGCTGGCGACCAGCCTCCTCTCCCCCCGCCATCAGCTCCGCGTACACCCTCTCGAAATCCTCGGGGCCGTAGAACTCGATTTCGACGGTCCCCCCTTTTCCGCTCAAGTGGATCCGCACGCGGGTTCCAAGCCTATGCCGGAGCTTCTCTTCCAGCGACGCCACCTCGGGATCCCGCGGACGTCCTTCCTTCTTCGACGGGGGTCTTGCCGGACGGATGCCGCGGGCAAGCTCCTCCGTCTTCCGGACGGAGAGCCCTCTGCGCAAGATCTTATTAAACAATCGATTGCGCGCGCCGCCCGCTTCGATTTGGAGAAGAGCCCTCCCGTGCCCGGGGGTGATCCGTCCCTCGCCGAGCGCCCTCACGATCGGCTCGGAAAGCTGGAGAAGCCGAATCGAGTTCGTGATCGATGTCCGGTCCCTTCCGACCAGGGCCGAAACCTCCTCGTGGGTCATCCCTTTTTCTTCGATCAGGATTCGGAACGCCTCTGCCTCCTCGACCGGATCCAGATCCTCCCTCTGTAGGTTCTCGATGAGCGCCCACTGGAGCATCTCCTCGTCGGGGACCTCCCGAACGACAACGGGGACTCTCTCCAGGCGGGCCTGCTTGGCGGCAAGGTACCTTCTCTCCCCCGCCACGATCTGGAATCGGTCGCCGCGACGCCGCACCACGAGGGGCTGGAGGATCCCCTTGAGCCGGATGGACTCGGCCAGCTCGGCGATCCGGTTCGGCTCGAACCGCCTGCGCGGCTGCGCATCGCTCGGCACGATGAGCTGAACAGGTACCTCCTCGACACGGGAAGCGGCCTCCGCCGATCCCTTCTCAACGGGGCTAGCCGACAGCAGAGCTTCGAGCCCTCTCCCCAGCACCCGCTTCGTCATGCTCGATCACCTCTTTCGCCAACTGAAGGTAACACCTTGCCCCCAAACACGTTACATCATAAAGGAGGATCGGCTTTCCGAAGCTGGGAGCCTCGCTCAACCGTACGTTTCTGGGGATAACCGTCTCGTAGACCTTGTCCGGGAAGTGCGCCCGCGCCTCATCGGCGACCTGCCGGGAGAGGTTGAGGCGCTGATCGAACATCGTCAGGAGAACACCCTCCACGGTCAGCCGAGGGTTCAAGTTCTTCTGAATCAGGCGGATCGTGTTGAGAAGCTGGGTGAGCCCTTCCAGCGCATAGTACTCACACTGAATCGGGATCAGAACCGTGTCCGCCGCTGTCAGCGCGTTCACGGTGAGAAGGCCCAAGGAGGGGGGGCAGTCGACATAAACGTAGTCATAGTCGCCCTTTATCGGCTCAAGGGCCTTCAGGAGCCTCTGCTCTCGGGCGAGCTCGTTGACCAGCTCGATCTCCGCCCCGACCAGGTTCCTCCCCGACGGAACGAAGTCGAGGTAGCGGATCTCCGACTTTCTCACAACCTCTCGCAGGGGAACCTGCTCGAGCAGGACCTCATAGATCGTGTTCTCGTCATCCGTGGCGACGATCCCAAGGCCGCTTCCGGCATTCGCTTGCGGATCGATGTCCACGAGGAGCGTCTTCTTCTCGGCGACCGCCAGGCTGGCTGCGAGATTCACCGCCGTGGTGGTTTTCCCCACCCCGCCCTTCTGGTTGGCGACCGCGATTACCCTTCCCATACGCCTTCCCCCAGATGTTTCACGTGAAACACTGCCGGTCCTCGCGCGGCATGATACGGATCGAGAGCCTGTGTGACAAGAGTTTTCGATGGACTCCGGGCAAAAGGGACCATCCCTCGGCGCCGAAGACGGTCCGGTTTGACAGAGAGGGACTCTCCCTCTACTATCCGAAGCCGCATGCCTTGAATCCGGCAAAGGGGGACCATGTGGCAACCGAGATCTACTCGTGGGGTGGGGCCGAGGAGGTAACCGGTTCCAAGCACTTTCTCGAAATCCCGTCTTTCTCTGTGCAAGTCGACTGCGGGGTCTTTCAGGGGAAACGGCAGGAAACGCACAAGCGCAATCTGGACTTCCCTTACGACGCCGCTTCAGTTGACGCGTGTGTTCTCACACATGGCCACCTCGATCACTCCGGGAACCTCCCGACGCTGGTCAAACAGGGGTTCAAGGGTCCGATCTACTCGACCCCAGCGACCGTGGACATTGCCCGGCTCATTCTCTTGGACTCGGCTCATGTTCAAGAGAGCGACGCCAAGTACGCGAGGAAGATATCCAAGAAGAAGCGGCGCAAGCAGGCGTTTGTCGCCGAACCGCTCTATGACCAGGAAGAGGTGGAGAAGACGATGGAGCGGTTCCGGCCGGTCCGCTACGGCCAGCGCACGGCGATCGGCCCGGGTGTCTTCCTCACGTTCTTCGATGCGGGGCACATCCTCGGATCGGCCATGGCTCTTCTCGAGGTCGAGGAGGGGGGGAGGAAGCGGCGGATCGTCTTCGGAGGGGACATGGGGAGAAGGAACCTGCCGATCCTCCGCGATCCGCAGATGCCCCCTGATCCCGATGTCTTCGTCTCGGAGAGCACGTACGGGGATCGCCTGCACGAGGACATCTTGGAAGCGAAGGAGCGGCTCGGCGAGGTCGTCCGAAAGACTTCGGAGAGGGGAGGGAAGATCGTCATTCCCGCCTTCTCGGTGGGGCGTACCCAGGAGATGATCTTCTTCCTTCACCTGCTCAGCGACGAGAACGCGATCCCGGACATCCCCATCTTCGTTGACAGCCCGATGTCCGTGAAGGCGACCGCGATCTTCCGCGCCCACCCCGAGTGCTATGACAAGGAGGTTCTCGATGCCTTCGTCGCCCATCACGAGAACCCGTTCGGATTCGAGAGGCTGTCGCTGATCCGAGACGTGGAGGAATCCAAGAAGCTGAACCGTCTGAACGGACCGGCCATCGTCATCTCCTCGAGCGGAATGGCGGAAGGCGGGCGGATCCTCCATCACCTCATGAACACGATCGAAGATCCCCGCAACACCATTCTGATCGTCGGGTTCATGGCGGAGAACACCCTCGGCCGCCGCCTCGCGGAGCGGCACGAGAAGGTGAAGATCTTCGGCGACGAGTTCCGCCTCCGAGCCCAAGTCAAGACGCTCAATGCTCTCAGCGCTCATGCGGACTACGAGGAGATCAAGAGCCTCCTCTCGGGGTATTCCCGCGATCGCCTCCGAGACATCTTCCTAGTCCACGGGGAGGCGGACCCGCAGAAGAACCTGTCGAACGTGCTCCATGAGGCGGGCTTCCGCCGCGTGACGGCCGTGCGCTATGGGGAGCGCTACCGGATCTGAGGGACCCCTCCCGGCTCGGCGATTCGGTCCGTCTCATCCGGTTGACGAAAGAGAACAGCGCGAGTAGGGTCTGGGCGTTCTCGAAAAGGAGCATGGAGGCGCTCTCTCATGGGTCCCGTCGCGCGGCTTCTCATCATCCTCGCGTTGCCTCTTCTGGCCTGTGGGGGAGACTCGGCCGGACCCCCGGGCGACCTCCCGCCTTGTGCCGATCAGCCGTACGCCGACCTGAACCTCCGCTTCGGCCGCCTGGCCGATCTCTTGTACCGCTTGGATGTTGCCCAGCTTCTCCTGGTCAAGGGAGCGACCGACCGCTTTGCGACGACGGTCGCGGAGCACGGAAGCACCTACTCGAAGCAGGAGGTTTTCGACATCGTCACCTCCGCCACCGAATTCCTGTCGCTCTCCGACTCCTTGAGCTTCCACATCGCGTCGATTCGGGCGGCCGCCGATACCCTCGATCCGGACCTCGAGTGGAGGACCCTCCTCGATTCGTGGCTCGGGTCGATCGAAGAGACAGCCCGCTCGGGCGACTCTCTCTTCGCACTCCTCAGAGGGAGGGCCGAAGCGGTCTCCGGAGAGGTCGCCCCCTCCGAGACGCTTGGCGTACGGATCGCCCTCGAGTGCCGCGCCCGCCAGATCGCCCCGGCATTCGAGGATCTCGACTCCTTCATCGAGGCCGCCGGCGACCGTGCTTGGGCCGAGCTTCTCCCTTCCTTCATCGCCTGCGGAGGGTCCTCCTGGACCAACGGCTGGTTTTCGTTTGTTCTTCAAGCGATGAGCTCCCTCTCCGAGCGGGAGCAGCCCTTTCTCGGCCCCCTCTCTCTCCTCCGGGCCGGCCAGGTGGCCTCGGCGGAGACAGGATGGGAGTCATTCGAGGAGTGGGCGGGGGGAGGGGGGGCTCTCCGCGTCGAGGCGAGCCCGCCCCCGGTGGAGGGTCCCGCTCTCGCCTTGCTTCTCCCGCAGGAGGCGGCTCCGCGCGGAAGCCACTCGAGATCGTTCTTCGCAGAGAGGGGCATCACGCTCTCCGGCTTGCCGGCTGGGAGCTACCGCCTCCTTCTCCTCCTCTCCGGCGCCCGGCCCTGGCCCTCCCCTCCCTTCGCCGTCGCGGAAGGAGAGACCTCGGTCGTCGTCCCCGGCCCTTCGCC
Organism: Candidatus Eiseniibacteriota bacterium; assembly: GCA_043818685.1. GTDB lineage: Bacteria > Orphanbacterota > Orphanbacteria > Orphanbacterales > Orphanbacteraceae > VGIW01. Next base: position 2,578 of record JBDRFQ010000264.1, on the reverse strand, counting down.
CTTCTCCGCCGACGGCTGCACGCTCGAGGGCGGGGTGGTTCCGACGTGGATCATCGATCCCTCAAGCATCGAGCACCTGAGCAACGACTACAACCTCTCCTGTCAGACAGAGGTTTGGGGGGGAAGAGACGTCGTTCAGATCGACCTTGTCGAGATTCCCGGCTATCGCGTCCGGAGCGTGGGGACGTTCCGGGCGGTCGTCCAGTGCGACGACCGGAGCATCTCGGGCGAGGGGGAAGGCGCCGTCTCCCTCCTTCAGATCTCGGCGACCGACTGCACGGCCGGCGAGGTCGTCCCCGACCGCTTCACGTTCCGAATCGAGGGAGATCGCCGAACGGGCACGGTCTCCCTCCGGACTCGCATTAATCCCGAGATCTTCCTCGTCACGGTCACATGCCCGGGCGGCCCCGCCCAAGAGGTCGACATCACCGAGAAGGTCTTCTTCGATCACGGGTGGAACCTGCTGGTCGACACCGGCCGGCACGGCGAGGCGGTCTTCCCGCCGGGCGCGAACCCGGACAGCTCGCCGGTCTACTTCTCAACCGAGATCGATCGCGTTTACTAGATTCATGGGAAGGCCCCCCCGGTCGGCGCCGGCGCGCCCCGACCCCCGAACCGGCGCCGGCGGATGGCTCGAGGGATCGAACGAAAGGACAAGAACCATGCAGCGTTCATCGTTCGAGGTGCGCACCTCTCGGCGCGTCGAGACCGTCGACATCACACGAGAGGTCCAGTCCCGGCTCCCGAGGTCGACGAACGGCATCGCGGTCGTCTACTCCCCCCACACGACGACCGCCATCGCGATCAACGAGGGGGCCGACCCGGACGTGAAGACGGACATCGAGGAGACCCTCTCCAGGCTCTTCCCGAGCGGCGGCGCCTACCGCCACATCGAGGGGAACTCGGACGCGCATCTCAAGTCCGTCCTCATCGGTCCTTCCGAGATCGTGCCGGTCGAAAACGGGAAGCTTCTCCTCGGCCGGTGGCAGTCGATCTTCCTCTGCGAGTTCGACGGGCCGCGCACACGAACCGTTTCCGTTTCCATGTTGACGGCGGGCAAGCCGCTTCCCGCGGACCGGCGCCGGGGAGGGGAAGCGGTATGAAAGGCGCGGAGAGGTTCACGATCGCGGCGGTTCAGGCGAGCCCGGTTTGGCTGGACGGGGACGCCACGATCGAGAAGGCCTGCGATCTGATCAGGGAGGCGGGCCGGGAGGGCGCCGCCCTGGCGGTCCTTCCCGAGGCGTTCGTTCCCGGCTACCCCCTTTGGGTCTGGCACATCCCTCCGGGACACACCGGCCCACTCCGGGATCTCTACGCGAGGCTCCACGCGAACTCGATTTCGATCCCCGGCGAGGCGGCCGATCGCCTCTCCGCGGCCGCTCGCGAGGCGCAAATCGCGGTCGTGATCGGGGTCAACGAGCGCAACACGGAGGCCAGCGGCGGGACGCTGTACAACACGATCCTCGTCATCGGACCGGACGGAGCCCTTCTCGGGAAGCATCGCAAGCTCGTTCCGACCACGGCGGAACGTCTCGTCTGGGGCATGGGGGACGGGAGCGACCTCATGGTCTACGATCTTCCCTTCGCAAAGCTCGGCGGCCTGATCTGCTGGGAGAACTACATGCCGTTAGCCCGCTACGCCCTCGCCGCGTGGGGATCGCAGATCCACGCGGCTCCGACATGGGACCGGGGGGAACCGTGGCTCTCCAGCATGAGGCACGTGGCGAAGGAGGGGCGCTGGTTCGTGATCGCATGCTGCTCCCCGGTTCGTAAGGAGGAGATCCCCGACAACCTCGGGTTCAAGGCGCGCTACCTGGAATCGGTCGATGATTGGATCAACACGGGAGACAGCGTGATCGTCGACCCGGACGGGAAGATCCTCGCCGGTCCGGCGAGAAAGAAGGAGACGATCCTCTACGCCGAGGTCCTCCGCGAGCAGCTCGTCGGTCCGCGCTGGCAGATGGACATCGCCGGGCACTACGGGCGCCCCGACGTGTTCGAGCTCCGCGTCGATCGCCGCGCGAAGCCGTTTCTCACCGTGACGGACGAGTGTCCGACACCGGGGGAAGAGGACGCCCGGCCCGGATAGCGCGATGCGCGCGGGCGGGAAGCGCGCCTCCTCCACGCCCCCTCACATCTCCTTTTGCAGGATCTCGATGAACTTGAGCGCGGGGGCGCTCGGCCTCCGCCCCTTCTTGTGGAGGATGGCGAGAGGACGGCTCCAGCCGGACCCGCTCAGCGTGACCGCCTCGAGATTCCGGCTCCGCACCTCCTCCCGGATCGTCGAGTTCGGAACGATCGCGATCCCCGAGGAGATCTCGACCGCCCGCTTGATCGTCTCGACGTTGTCGAACCGGTGCACGACCCGAACGGCCACGCCCGCGCTCCGAAGCGCCCTCTCGATCACCCGGCCTGTCGGCGTGCTCGGATCGAACGCGATGAACGGCTGCCCGTCCACCCTTTTCAGAGGAACGGCGACCCCCTTGGCGAAGGAGTGGTCCGGCGGGCAGATCAGCACCAACCGGTCCTCCCGAAAGGCGATCTGCGCGATCTGCGCGTGCCGGGAAGGATAGGCGAC
>JBDRFQ010000263.1:0-3844 GCA_043818685.1 Candidatus Eiseniibacteriota bacterium | reverse complement strand
CCGGCCCATGAGTTCGTGGTAGGCGTTCCACTCGTGGATGAGCGTGGTCAGGCTCGAAAGATCGTCGTCGTGGTCCGGGTGGGAATGCGTCACGATCACGGCGTGGACGTCCGCGAGCGAGAATCCCTCGTCGTAGAAATTCTCGATGAAGTCATAGCCCGGATCGATGACGATCCCTCTCCCGTGCCACAGGAGGTAGTAGCCTCCCCCGCGGAGACGCTCCCCTCCCTGCCTGGGGATCCTCGGCGCGAAGGACTGCCAGCGCCGCAGCACCACGAGCTTGTTGGGGAGATGCTCCTCCGCGCGCCCTCCTTTCAGATCTTCGTCGGGTTCCAGCAGCCCGTGGAGGGCCGCCCGAATGCCCTTCGCCACGGTCGCGCGGCTCAAGTCTCCCTGCTCCCGCCGGAATCGGTACCCACGACGCATGAGCAGCTTGCGGTTCCGAGCCGGAATCGTAACGATGTTGTGGATGTTCTCCGTCGCCGCGCGGAGAATCGCCTCGAAGAACGACCCTCGGGTGAGATCCTCCCCCTCGGCGGATTCCGGCGTGCGCGCGGCGCGCAGGCATCCGGCGAGCTCACGCTCGGGTTCTTCCCACCGGGGATGCGTCTTCGGGTCGGGAGCGGCGGCCTCACCGATGAGGCTTATGCAGTGCGCGCCGAGTCGCGACGGCAGGAGTCCCGGGTCCAGGGGGCCGACGGCCTCGTGGGCGGAGAAGTACCGGCGCAACCATCCCCTCATCTCGGCCGCCCGCGGGTCCGCTCCGACGATGCATCCGCGACAGAGCGTGTAGAGGATGTACCCCGCCCGCGCGAGAAGGTCGAAGGCGAAGTTCAGGCTCGAGCGCGCGACGTGCTGGGTGAAGCGCTCGGGAGAAACCGGCCGGACTCCGGGGGGGAGTCCCGTCCGCCCCGGGGTCGCGGGCGCGTCCCACCCGAACCACGCACAGACCAGTTGCGCGTTCACGATCGATTGATGTCGCTCCGCCTCGAGAAAGCGCAGAGCGGCGAGACAGTCATCCACGAGCTCCCGCCGTTCGACCGCTTCCGTCGAGCCCGCGGGCGTCGGCGTTCCCTTCACGAGATAGGCGAGGCAGGAGGTGAGGTGCGAGAGGGATTCGAGAAGGAACCCGCCGTCGAACAGGACCTTGGACATCTCGGAGAGGCCCTCGACGACGGTTGGTGTCACGAGAAGCGACCAGGCGGGGCCGAGTCTCCCGCCCGTGGCCGCGTCCGCGAGGAGTCCGCTGCCCAGGGCACGCTCCAAACGCTCGAGACGCCGCTGCATCTGACGGAAGAACCTCGCCGATTCGGCGAGATTGTCGATCTCGCGGTAGACGAATCCTCGTTCGATGGACAGAAGAAGCAACGTGCTCCAGACGAAGTACTCGGACTCCTCGGGCATGTGCTGGGGCGTCCCCGCCGGACCGCCACCCGTCGGACCAGCCAAGAACGGACGCGGATCGCACTTCTCCACCACCTTCGCGAGGTAGTCCTGCTGGCTTCCTCGGCGACCGTGACAGGTCGGGAGCGCTCGGTACAGCCTCCAGGCCAGCTGCCCGCACTGGAAGTAGTCGTTAAGGCTCACCTTGGCCGCGTTGAAGTCGCGGAGTCCTTTGGGCCGGCAGCGAAACGCGACGTGTCCCCTCAAGAGGTGGAGAACCGCGGCGAGGGCCAGGTCCCTCCGACGGTCCGGTCGGCCCGGCGCCGCGAAGGGATCCCGCGAATAGCGGCTCTCGTCGGCGTAGCAAGGGCTGAAGGCCGAATCCGGACACAGCGTATCGTCCAGCGTTTTAACAAGGGCAAGCGAGAGAGCGAGGCGGCTCCTCTCCGGGTCGGAACCGGGCTCCCTGGGTTGCGCGGGGTCGATGCAGTCCTGCAACCGCCAGGCGATGTTCTTGCCCCAGCTCGCGAAGTGGTCTCTCGCCAGGGCCCCCTTGAGCGCCTCCCGCGACTCATCCGTGCGGCCCTGGAGATAGAAGAGGATCGCCCAGGCGAGGGCTCCGCGAGAGTCCTCGTCGGTCGTGGTCTGAACGGCTCTCCGGGGCTTCATGCCCTCTCCTTCGCCGGCGCCTCCATCAGGGGATCCGGCCGGCTCGATCGCCTACCGATGGTCCCGTCTGGGCGAGAAAGAAAGGGGAGACATGTTGTCCCCCCGAACCCTCCGAAAGGAACCCGGAGATCGCAATCCTTCCGTCGGTACCGCTTCCGCCGGGAAGGGAACCCGCGGCGAGCAACGAGCCTTTGTCGATCGCGCCCACAGGGAAGCCCCCTGAGACGGAGGCGGGGGCACACTATGTTTCCTCGGGCGACAGGCCATCCCGTCATCCAATAGGCGCTCGAGGAGTGTTCGTCATCAGCGGAAGGGGGACTTTCGGGACCGTTTCCTAAGTGAGGGTCTTGGCTCCCTGGTTGTAGTCTCGGTTCCACCTCTGGCGCCTCAGCAGGGTCTTTCTCTTCAGGGTCCTCCGGCGGTCCGGGATCGCGTCCCTTCGCTTGAAGTATACATCGTCCGGGGTCACGGTGCCTAGGGCTTCGTGGTGCCGGCGGCTGTTGTAGAACGCGATGAACCACCCGATCTCGGCCTCCAGCTCTCCGGGAGTCTCCCAGACCAGAAGGCTCGTCTCCTCCTTCGAATCGCCTCGCTATTTCTTCCAGCTCCTCGGGGACGGCGATGAGGTTCTGCAGGGGGGCGAGGCCCAACATCTCTACTTGCTCCTTGGCAAGGAGTGGCTCTACACACCGAGGCAGGAGGCCTGGAAGCTCTTCCAGAAGCTCCTTCCCGAACGGTAGGGCGCTCAAGCACACGTCCTGCTCATCCATGAGCGGGACGTTGCCCTGCGTGCGAGACGCGCCGACCCGAAGAGCGCCTCGATTGAACAGCGGTCCCTCTGAGTCGGAGAGCCTCGTCTGCTCCGTCTTCCGCACCCAGCCAAGTACCCAAGCGGGCCGCGTCTGTGTCTCCGAAACGAAGCCACTGGCGAGAATAAGCCCCCGTTCTCTTCCGAGAAGGGGGCGCTGATTCGGACAGGAACGAGCTACGTTGTCGTGTAGGACGTCGGCTCCGGCTCGGTCACCTCGAGCACGATCCGCCGCAGGTTGTCGAGTTCGTCCAGCTCTTCCGGCGTCACCTCGGAAGTCCTGCGGATTTCGACGCTTGCGGGCTCCTGGCGGGCGTCATCCTCCAGCAGGGCGCGGAGCCTGGCGAAGACTAGCCTGAAACGAGGGTTGTCATCCATGTGTGTCCTCATGCGTACTCGTCGATCACTGCTTTCTTGGATTGTACCTCAATCTGGCGCCTCGCGCCAGCAAGATCAATATCGGCCCCGCAGGACGGGCACTTGAACCGGTTGTCGGCCGGGAACCGGTGATGGCCCGGCTGGAGCGGGCTCTTCTTCAGGTTCGCCTGGACTTTCGACAGGGTCCTGCACTTCGGACACGGCACTTCAATGATCACCGCGTCCGCGTCCTGCGGGGGCGGTACGGTGGGGGTCAGGAACCGGACGATCTGTGAATCCGGAGTCTCGAAGACCTTGTAGATGTTCGTCGAGTCGAACGTCATCTGCAGGAGCGTGTGGTAGCGGCGGATCGCTTCGGCGAGCTCCGGGAGCGTGGAGTAGTCGGTGATCCGGAGGCGCATCGTGACGAGATCCGGAATCTTGATCGACCGACCGTGCGTGAGCCACTTCTTGTGGTCGCAGAGTTGAGAGGCGATCTCCTCGGCTCTCTTGCGTTTCTCGTCGTCGGTGACCGGTGCCCCCGTGCTCGAGTGACGGTCCCAGCTCTTGAACTTATATCGGGCGAGCCAATCCGCGACGAGCTTCTTCGCGAAGTTCAGAGCGTTC
>JBDRFQ010000262.1:0-11259 GCA_043818685.1 Candidatus Eiseniibacteriota bacterium | reverse complement strand
CCTTGGGGGGGTGGGGGGGCCCCCGGTGGGGGGGGTCGGGGGCGGAGATCCTCCACACGATCCGCGAGTTCTCCGTGCTCGGCTTCTCCGAGGTCGCGGCCCGCGTTCCCTTCTTCCTTCGGGCCCTCTCCCGCATGCGGAAGGAGATGCGCGCCCGCCGCCCCTCGGCGGCGGTCCTCATCGACTTCCCGGGGTTCAACCTCCGCCTCGCGCGCGCGGCGGCGGCGGAGTCGATCCCGGTCGTCTACTACGTGAGCCCGCAGGTCTGGGCGTGGGGGTTCGGGAGGGTTCGAGTCCTCCGAAGGCTCGCGCGCATCGTTCTGGTGATCCTCCCCTTCGAGGAGAGGATCTACCGGGAGCACGGCGTTCCGGTCCGTTTCGTGGGACATCCCCTCGTCGACATCGCGCGGCCGACCGGGAGCCCTGAGAAGTTCCGGGCGCGGCACGGGATTCTCGAGGGGCGAAAGATCATCGGGCTCTTCCCCGGGAGCCGGCCGCAGGAGGTGACCCGCCTCCTCCCCGTCATGATCGAGACGGTCCGCCGGCTCGGCGTGGAGGGCTATCCGGTCGAGCCCCTCATCGGGGGGGCGCCCACCCTGGACGATTCCGCCTTCCGGCGCATCGCCGGAGCGGGGGCGCGCCTTCTCCGCGGCGAGACATACGACCTTCTCGGCGCCTCGGAGCTCTCGCTCGTTGCCTCCGGAACGATGACGGTCGAGGCGGCGTGCATCGGAACGCCGATGGCGATTCTCTATCGCGTCTCCCCGATCTCCTGGTTCATCGGCAAGAGAATCGTGCGTGTTCCCCACGTCGGGATGGTGAACCTCCTCGCCGGGGAGCGCCTGGTGCCGGAGTTTCTCCAGAACGAGGCGACCGCCGAGCGCGTCCTCCCCGTCGTGCGCGAGTGGCTCGAGCGGCCCGAGCTGCTCGATGCGATTCGCGCGCGCCTCCACGCCGTCCGGGAAACGCTCGGCGAGGGGGGCGCCTCGGGCCGCGCCGCGGAAGAGGTCGCGAGGATCATCGGATGAGCCGCTTGAACAAGATCTCCGAGGATCTCGTCTTCCATCTCGCCGTGTCGCTCGGGCCGGCGGCGATCCGTCTTCTCGGCCTCACCTGGCGGATCCGCTGGTTCGGAGAGGAGCATCTCGACTCGTGCAGGGCGCGCGGAAAGCGGGTGGTCTTCGCGTTCTGGCACGGGCGCCTTCTCCCGCTGACCTACACCCACCGGAACCGGAGGATTCAGATCCTGATCAGCCGTCACAGGGACGGAGAGATCATCCGGCGGGTGACGGAGAGCCTCGGGTTCGGATCGGTGCGCGGATCGACCGGGAAGGGGGGAGCGCGCGCGATCCTCGCGATGGCGAGGCGGGCGGCCGCTGGATACGACCTCGCAATCACGCCGGACGGGCCGCGCGGCCCGCGCGGGGCCGCGCAGGCGGGGGTCGTGCGGATCTCCCAGAGGGCGGGGATCCCGGTCCTCCCCCTGGCGAGCGCCTCGAGCCGGGGATTCACCCTGCGGTCCTGGGACCGCTTCCGGATCCCGGCTCCCTTCGCCCGCGTGGCGGTCGGGTACGGCCCGCCGATCGACGTGCCGAGAAAGCTCTCGAACGAAGAGGTGGAGGAGTACCGCGCGCGTGTGGAGCGCTCGCTCTCCGTTCTCACTGAAGAAGCGGACCGGCTCTCCGGTTTGTAGAGAAATTACATGATCGAATCCTTGTATTCCATTGCGACCAAATGCGTTCAACCTCTCGCCCCCTGCCTCGTCCGGCTTCTCGCGCCGGGGGATCCGAGGGAGAGGGAGGAGAGGCTCGGGAGATACGGAGACCCGGGCATTGAAGACTCGATCTGGATCCACGCCGCCTCGGCCGGGGAGACGGAGGGCGCGGAGCCGATCGTCCGCGAGATCGGGAGGACGGTCCCCGGGAGAACGATCGTTCTCACCTCCATGACCGCCGCGGGCAAAGGGCGCGCCGAGCGAATCGCCGGAGTCCGCTCCCACTACGCGCCCCTCGACATCGACTCCGCCGTCCGCTCCGCGTTTCGGGCGTTCCGCCCGAGCGCGCTCCTCCTCGTCGAAACGGAAATCTGGCCGAACCTCATCCGGGAGGCGTCCCGGCTCGCCGTTCCTGCGGCGATCGTGAACGGCCGGATATCCGCGAAGGCGTTCCGACGGATGCTCCTCGTGAGGCCGCTCTACCGGGCCGCCCTCTCTCGCGTCTCGCTCCTCGGCGTGCAGCGCGAGGCGGACCGGGACCGTTTCGCCGCCTTCGGCGTCCCCCGGGAGAGGATCTTCATCCACGGAAACACGAAGATCGACACGGAGAGCCCCGCTCCTCCGGATCTGGGCCTCCGGCGAAGCGACAGGGAGCGCTGGGTCGTGTTCGGGTCGGTGCGGTCGGCGGAGCGGGGGGCGGTCCTCCGGGCGGCGCGCGCCGTGCTCGAGGCGGACGAGAGCTACCGGGTCGCCGTCGTTCCCCGGCACCCCGCCCGCGCCGGCGATTACCTCGGGGCGCGCGGAGTCCCCCTGCGGAGATGGAGCGAGGCGGGGGCGGGGGCGGGCCGCGCGGTTCTCGTCGACACGGTGGGCGATCTCCTCTCGTTTTACGCCATGGGGGACGTGGCGTTCGTCGGAGGCTCCCTCTCCGGGCACGGAGGGCACAACCCGATCGAGCCGGCCCGGTTCGGCGTGCCGGTCCTCATGGGACCCCGCCGGGAGAACTGCCGCGACCTCGCCGTACTTCTCGAGGAGGCGGGCGCGCTCGAGGAGGCTGCGGACGGGGAGGCGCTCGCCCGGAAGACTCTCGCTCTCCTCTCCGACGACGAGGAAAGAAGAAGACGCGGGGAGGCGGGGCGCGCGGCGATCCTCGCCGGGAGGGGGGCGGCCGCCCGCTCGGTGCGCCGCCTCCTCGACGCGGGAATTCTGAAGGATCTTCAACCATGAAGCAACGGCCGGAGCCGGTGGGGGGGGCGTTCGGCGCGCTGGCGGAGGCGCTCTACCGCGCGGCGGTCGCCGTGCGGAACGGTCTCTACGACCGTCGGGTCCTCCGGCCGGTCCGCCTCGGCGTGCCGGTCGTGAGCGTCGGGAACCTCACCGCCGGCGGGACGGGAAAGACACCGGTCGCGATGGCGCTCGCCGGGCTTCTTCTCGAACGGGGCTGGCGCCCGGCGCTCCTCTCCCGCGGCTACGGGCGCGAGAACGAGAGACGGTTAGCGGCGCTCGCTCCGGGCGAAGATCCCGGACCCCGCGGGCATCTCCTCTACGGTGATGAGCCGTGCCTCTTCAGGCTCCGCCACCCGGATCTGCCGATCGTGCTCGCGGCGGAGCGCGCCCGCGGGGGGCGCATCGCGATCGATCGGTTCGGCGCGGACATCCTCGTTCTCGACGACGGCATGCAGCACAGGGGGCTCGGCCGCGATCTTGACATCGCTATCGTTCACGGCGCCCATCCGTTCGGGAACGGCCGCCTTCTCCCGAGGGGGATCCTGCGCGAGCCGCCTGGGGCCCTCCGCCGCGCCGACCTCCTTCTCGTCCAGGCCGTCGAAGGGAGAGCCGGGAACCTCGACTCGCTGCTCGACACCGCGGGGGCGCCTCCCCTCCGCATTCCGTTCGTCTACGATCCGGCCTCGGTTCTCCTCCCGGGCGGCGAGGCGGCGGACGCGCGGACGTTCCTCTCCGGAAGGCGCGTCGTCGCGGTGAGCGGGATCGGCCGCCCCGAGTCGTTCGAGAGGACGCTCGAGGAGGCGGGCGCGGAGATCGCGGGGCGGCTTCGCTTTCCCGATCACCATCGGTTCGACGCGGGAGACTGTGAGAGAATCACCGGCGAGGCGGCGCGAACCGGAGGGGCCGCGATCGCGACCGAGAAGGACCGAGTCCGGCTCACGCCGGAGGAGACCATGCGGGCCGGCCTTCACACGCTGCGCGTCGAGGTCCGCTTCCTCGATCCGGAGGGGCGGATCCCGGCAATCCTCGCCGCGCTTCGAAAGGAGAGTTCTCCGTGATCCATCGAAGCGATTTCCTCGTTCTCGGAAGCGGGATCGGCGGTCTCGTCTTCGCGCTCCGCGCGGCCGAGGGGGGGACGGTGACGGTTCTCACCAAGAAGAGCAGCGCGGACACGAACACGAACCTCGCCCAGGGTGGGATCGCCGCGGTGATGGCTCCGGACGACTCCCCGGAGACCCACATGCGGGACACGCTCCGCTGCGGGGAGGGGCTCTCCGACGAGAGCGTGGCGAGGATGGTCGTCGAGAAGGGTCCCGCCCTCGTCGGGGAGCTGATCGAGCTGGGGATCCGCTTCTCCCGCGAGGAGGGGAAGCTCGCGCTCGGCCGGGAGGGAGGCCACTCGCGCCGGAGGATCGTCCACGCGAAGGACGCCACCGGCCGGGAGATCGAGAGGGGCCTTCTCGAGGCTGTTCGGAGGGCCAAGAACATCAGGATCCTCGAGGATCGCCACGCCTACGATCTCGTCCGGAGCGAGAACGGCGAGATCTGGGGCGCGCTCGCCCTTGGCCCCTCGCGCGGGGAAACGGGGGTGTACCTCGCGCGCACGACCCTGCTCGCCACGGGGGGGGCGGGAAAGGTTTATCTCTATACCACGAACCCGGACATCGCCTCCGGTGACGGGATCGCGGTCGCCTACCGGGCGGGGGCGCGCCTCGCCAACCTCGAGTTCGTCCAGTTCCATCCCACCTGCCTCTACCACCCGCGAGCGAAGTCGTTTCTCATCTCCGAGGCGGTGAGGGGAGAGGGAGCCGTTCTCCGGAACCTCGCCGGAAAGACGTTCACCGACTCCCTCGCCCCACGCGACGTCGTCGCCCGCGCGATCGATCGGGAGCTCAAGCGGCGCGGCGATCGATACGTCCATCTCGACCTCTCACCGATCCCCCCGCGACGGATCCGCTCCCGTTTCCCGAACATCCACCGGAAATGTCTCTCGTTCGGAATCGACATCACCCGCGAGCCGATTCCGGTCGTTCCGGCCGCTCACTACATGTGCGGGGGGGTCGCCACCGACCGGGAGGGGAGAACGAACCTCCCGCGCCTCTACGCCTGCGGCGAGGCGGCGCACACCGGACTCCACGGAGCGAACCGGCTCGCGTCGAACTCGCTCCTCGAAGCGCTCGTCTTCGCGACGAACGCGGCGGAGTCGGTCGCCGCCCGCTTCTCCGCGGCCCCCTTCCCGCGCCGCCTTCCGCCCCGGCCCCGCGCCAACCGGAAGAGACCGGAGCGTCTTCTCATTCTCGACCTCTGGGATCGGATCCGAACGATCATGTGGCGCTACGTCGGCATCGCCCGGTCGGTCGACCGGCTGGCGATCGCCCGCCGCGATCTTCATTCCCTGCAGAGAGAGGTGGAGAACTGCTACGGGGGCTTCGCCCTCTCCCGGGACCTCATCGAGCTGCGGAGCATCGCGGTGACCGGGTCGCTCATCGTCCGCTGCGCCCTCCGCCGCCGGGAGAGCCGCGGGCTTCACTATGTCGAGGATTTCCCGAAGACCGACCCGCGCTTCCTCCGCAACACCGTTGTCTACCGGCGGAGAATCGGATAGCTTGAAGTGAGGAGGGTGAAGCGTGCGGCAAGCGCATCCCCAGGTCCGCGAGCCCTGTTGGGAGGGGCGGTTCTACCCGGCGGACCCGGCCGAGCTGAAGAGGGACGTTCTCCGCTACATCGAGGAGCCCGAGGAGGCTCCCCCGTCGGGGGAGGTGATCGGAATCGTCGCGCCGCACGCCGGCTACGTCTACTCCGGGGCGGTCGCGGGGCGGGCGTACGCCGCGGTGCGCGGGCGCGCGTACGATCGGGTCGTGCTCCTCTCACCCTCGCACCGGGCCGCGTTCCGGGGAGCCTCGATCTGGCCGGCGGGCTCCTATCGAACCCCGCTCGGGGAGATCCCGATCGACGAGGAGGGGGCGGAGGCGCTCCTCCGCGCCGGAGAGGGGCTCGTCCGCGACCTCCCCGGGCCGCACATCGAGGAGCACGCGCTCGAGGTGCAGCTCCCCTTTCTCCAGGTCGCCCTCGGGGCCTTCCGCCTGATCCCGCTGGTTCTCGGCTCGTATGATCTTCCCTTCGCCGAGGAGCTGGCCGGGCGGCTCGCCGGCGCTTTCGGCTCGGAGAAAACTCTTTATATAGCGAGTTCCGATCTGTCTCACTTTCACGAGTACGGCGACGCGGTCCGCATCGACCGGCTCCTTCTGGAGCGGCTCGAGAAGCTCGAGATCGAGAAGCTCGCCGGCGCGCTCGACCGCGGAGAGACCGAGGCGTGCGGGGCGGGGCCGATCCTCACGGTCGCCGTCGCCGCCCGCGATCGTTTCGGGGCGCGCGCCCTCCTTCTCGGCTATGCGAACTCGGGGGACACCGGCGGCGAGAAGGGGGAGGTCGTCGGCTACGCCTCCTTCGCTTTCGTACGGGAGGCGCGCGGATGATCCCCGGATCGGAGAGGGCGAAGCTCCTCCAGATCGCGCGCTCGTCGATCGCCGCACTCCTCGAGGGGAAGCGGTACGAGCCGGAGATCCCGCCGTCCGGCCCCCTTGCCGAGCCGCGCGGCGCGTTCGTCACGCTGACCCGGGGAGGGAGGCTTCGCGGGTGCATCGGGAGGGTTCTCGCCGAGGAGCCGCCGGCCCGGGTGGTCGCCGACATGGCGGTCGCCGCGGCGCGCGACGACTACCGCTTCGAGAGCGTCGGCGCGGACGAGCTCGCCGAGATCCGGATCGAGATCTCGGCGCTCACGCCGCCGCTCCCCGTCCGTGATCCGTCGGAGATCTCGGTGGGGAGGGACGGGCTGATCCTCCGGCGGGGGAACCGCTCCGGGCTCCTCCTCCCCCAGGTGGCGGGCGAGGAGGGATGGAGCACGGAGCGCTTCCTCGAAGAGACCTGCCGGAAGGCGGGCCTTCCGCCGGGCGCCTGGCGGGAGGGGGCATCGATCGAGAGGTTCGAGGCGGAGGTGTGGGGAGAAGAAGGATGAGCGGGAAAGGCGGGCGCGTCATCACGCTCCTCACCGACTTCGGAGAGGGAACCTACGTCCCCTCGGTCAAGGGCGTCCTTCTCGGGCTCGCCCCCGAGGCGGTCATCGTCGACATCACGCACTCGGTCCCCCCCGGGGCGATCGGTTCGGCGGCGCACATCCTCAGCCACACCGCGCCCTGTTTCCCTCAGGGGACGATCCATCTCGCCGTCGTCGACCCGGCGGTCGGAACCGAGCGGCTCGCGCTCATCGTGAAGGCGGGAGGCTTCCTCTTCGTCGGGCCAGACAACGGTCTCTTCGGGGAGGTCCTTCGCGATCGAGAGGCTCTCGCCTGGCGCATCGAAGAGGGGGACTGGATGCCTCCCCGGATCTGCCCGACCTTCCACGGCCGCGACCTCTTCGCGCGCGTGGCGGCGCGCCTCGCGCGCGGGGAGGGCCCGGAGTCGTTCGGCGCCGCGATCCCTGCCGGCTCCCTCGTCCCCTCGCCGATCCGACCCCCGCGGAGGACCGCGGACCGGCTGACCGGCGAGGTGGTCTGGGTGGACCGCTTCGGCAACCTCATTACGAACCTCGACCGTTTACTCATCGAGGAATGGGCGGGCGGAGAGCCCTATCGGGCGCGCGTCGGGGGGACCTCGATCGACGCGAGGGTCCACACCTTCCTCGAGGCGGGGGCGGGAGGGCTCGTCCTCCTTCTCGGCAGCTGGGAGACCCTCGAGGTCGCGGTGGCGATGGGGAGCGCCTCGGGCCGCCTCGGCGTCTCCGCCGGGGAGCCGGTGACTCTGGAGAGAATCCGTGGAGCCTAGGGCCGTCCGCGCCCGGCGGAGGCCCTTTCCCGGGGCGGCGCCGGCCCATCTCGCCTCCTACCTCGCCGGAGAGGAGAGGCTCCGCCCCCTCTACTCCGCTTTCCCTCTCGAACGGCCGCTCCGCGCCCCTTCCTTCCTCACATCCGCCGGCCCGATCGCGGCGGAGACCGCGGGGCGGATCGTGGCGCTCGACCGCGCGGCGGGGGAGGGGGGAAGCGGCGAGGATCTTCCGGCGGCGATCGGCGGACCGGGCACCCGCTTCGTTCTCGCGGGCCAGCAGCCGGGGATTCTCCTCGGGCCGTGCCTCGCCTTCTACAAGATGGCGACGCTACGGGCGCTCGCGGACAGCCTCTCCGCGGAGACTGGCGGGCCGGTGCTCCCCCTCTTCTGGATCGCGTCCCACGACGCGGATCGAGAAGAGATCGAAGGCGTCGTCCTTCCGGGTCCGCAGGGGGAACCGCGGAAGATCCGCTGTCCGATCGAGGCCGCATCGGCGCGAACGCAGGTCGGCGCCCTCTCCGTCGAACCGGACGAATGGAGGGAGTTTCTCGACGAGGTCCGCGCGGCGCTCCCCCCGAGCGAGTTCGCCGGTCCGATCCTCGAGGATCTCGCCGCGCTGGTGACGGAGAGGACGCCCCTCCCTCTTCTCTTCGCGCGGACCGCACGCAGGCTCGGCGCCGGGGCGGGGGTCCTCTTCTTCGACGGGAGGGACGCCGAGATCGATCCGCGCGGGCGCTCCCTCCTCGCCGCGGCCGTGCGCGAGGGGCCCCGCGTCATCGAGGCGCTCCGCGCGGGAGCGGACCTTCTCGAGAAGGCGGGCTTCGCGCCGCCGCTTCCGTTCGACGCGGCGCGGCTTCCCGTTTTCCGGCTCGACGGGAGCGTGCGGGTCCCCCTCTTCCTCGAGGGAGAGGGGGTGAGGGCCGAGGGGGAGGAGGCGGCCCCGGCGGGCGCCCTCGCCGATCGAATCGAGAGCGGCTCGATCCGCGCCTCGCCGGCGGCGGCCCTCCGCCCGGTTGTTCAGGACGCGATCTTCCCGAGCGCGGGGATGGTCGCCGGACACTCCGAGCTTCTCTACCACGCCGAGCTCGGGCCGCTCTACGAGTGCCTCGGCGTCCGGCGGTCGCCCCTCGTTCCGAGGGCGAGCTTCTACCTTCTCTCGGGGAGGTCGGAGGAGAGGCTGCGGAAGATGGGCCTTCGCCCTGAAGATCTCCTCGAGGGGAAGGGGCCGGAGACGGGTCTGGGCCAGATCGAGACGGCCGCGCGCGGGTTCGTCGAGCGGGTGCGGGGAGAGACCGGGGAGCTTCTCGCCGCCTTCGATCGGGCCGCGCCCGGAGCGGTCGCTCCCGACGACGCGATCCGGAGCCGCGTCGCCCGCGAGGCGGAGAGGACCGCGGAAAGGCTCCTCCGTCTCGCGGACAAGAGCGGGGAGAACCGCCGGAATCAAGTCCACCGCATGCGGAACGAGCTCTTCCCCGGAGGGAAGCCGCAGGAGACGGTTCTCTCGATTCTCCACCCGCTCGCGCGCTTCGGGACGGAGGTTCTGGGGGCGATCGCCGCGGAGGCCGCGGCCGGAGACGGAACGCCGGAGCTGCTCGTTCTCGAGAGGGATCGGACGTGAGAATCGGCATCACCTGCTATCCGAGCGCCGGGGGCTCGGGCGTGGTCGCGACGGAGCTCGGCCACGCGCTCGCCGAGAGGGGCCACGAGATCCACTTCGTGAGTTACTCGCGTCCCTTCCGCCTGGAGACGGGCGGCCCGGGCATCTCCTTCCACAAAGTCAAGACGGTGACCTATCCGCTCTTCAAGGACCCTCCTTACTCGCTCGCGCTCGCCGTCCGGATGGCGGAGGTGGTCCGCCGGGAGAAGCTCGACCTCTTCCACGTTCACTACGCGATCCCGCACGCGACGAGCGCCTTCCTCGCCAACGAGATCCTCGGCAAGGACCGCGTGAAGGTCGTGACGACCCTGCACGGCACCGACATCACCCTCGTCGGGAGCGAGGAGAGCTTCTTCGAGATCACGAAGTTCAGCATCGAACGGTCCGACGCCGTGACCGCGGTCTCCCGCTTTCTCGCGCGGGAGACGAAGGAGAAGCTCCGGGTGGAGAAGCGGATCGACGTCATTCCGAACTTCGTGGACCCGAGGGTCTTCACCGGAGAGACCGATCCCGGGCTCCGCGATCGCTTCGACATCGACACGGGGCCGGTGCTCATGCACATCTCCAACTTCCGCAAGGTGAAGAACGTCAGGGACGTGGTCCGCCTCCTCGCGCGCGTCCACGAGGCGACCGGCGCCCGGCTCCTCCTCGTCGGGGACGGGCCGGAGCGGGTGCCGTGCAGGATCCTCGCGGAAGAGCTCGGCGTGCAGGACCGCATCCACTTCTTGGGGAATCGGATCGCCGTCCCCCGCATCCTCGCGCTCGCCGATCTCCTCCTCCTGCCGAGCACCGTCGAGAGCTTCGGGCTCGTCGCCCTCGAGGCGATGGCCTCGGGGGTGCCGGTCGTCGGGTACGACGGGGGCGGACTTCCCGAAGTTGTCCGAAACGGCGTCGACGGGCTCCTCGCGCCCCTCGGCGATCTGGAAAGAATGATTGAAATGACCCTCGAGCTGTTGCAGAATCCGGCACGAAGACGAGAGATGAGCGGCGCGGCGCGCGCCCGGGCGTCCGATGCCTTCTCCACGGAGAAGATCACGACGGAGTACGAGAATCTCTATCGCCGCGTCATCCGTGAAGGAGCCTGAGGGAGTGGCGAAGGACCTTCGAAGCGCGCTTGCGGTGATCAGGAAGAAGGACCCGCGCTACCGGGAGGAGGCGTACTACTTCCTTCTCGAGGCGCTCGACTTCACGCTTTCCCGGCTCGAGGCGCCGCGCCATCTGAGCGGGCCCGAGCTTCTCGACGGGATCCGCCGGTTCGCGGTCCAGCGATTCGGTCCGACGTCGCGCATGGTGTTCGAGCACTGGGGGATCCGGAGGACGGACGACTTCGGTCGGATCGTCTTTCAGCTCATCGATCAGGGGATTCTCTCGAAGACGCCCGCCGACTCGATCGACGACTTCTCCGGCGTGTACGATTTCAAGACCGTGTTCGAAGACCGATACAGCTGGACCTCCGAGTAGGTTCTCGAGGAGGGGACGATGCCCGAGGAAGAGACGCCGAAGAGGGACGAGGGGGTGCGGGAGATGCTCGACTTTCTCGCCACGCACTCCCCCTGCCGCGTCCGGCGCGAGGCGGTCTTGGAGCCGGTCTACTGGTCCCCGCCGGCGGACGTTTACGAGGTGGACGGTGTTCTCTTCGTCGTTCTCGAGATCGCCGGGATGAAGTCGAAGGAGTTTCAGATTCGGGTCGAAGAGGGAATGCTCGTGATCCGCGGCGAACGGAAGGCGCCGCACCATCGAAAACCCAAGAAGTACCACTCGCTCGAGTGGGCGAGCGGCCTCTTCGAGAGGCGGATTCCCCTCCCGGCGGGCTTCGACCTCGGCCGCCCGAGCTCCCGGT
>JBDRFQ010000261.1:0-13186 GCA_043818685.1 Candidatus Eiseniibacteriota bacterium | reverse complement strand
AGGGGGCGCCCGTTCAGGGCGTCCGTGCCCGCGCGGAGGGCGGCAAGGTCCGAATCGAGTACGAGGAGAACGGGAGGGCGATGGAGGAAGAGATGTACGCCGCCGTCAGCCAGTTCGTCACGTATCTTCCCGGATCCGCCTTCAGCCCCGGGTACTTCATCAATTATTGGTACATCGACTATGTGTTCTCCTTCAAAGCCGAAAGAGGAAAGCTGGATGTCCACTCCAAGACGTTCCAGACGATGGTCTATTCGTTCCAAGTGAACCCCCGCTTCTTCGCGAAGGTGGCGAACGTGCGGGAGTCCCTGGCGCAGGAGGCGATCCGCGGCATTCACGCGGTCGGCCGCATGGGGGAAAAGATCGCTCGTGCCGGCAGCGACATGAGGGCGGACCAGATGCAGGCCTGGGAGCAGCGCCAGCAGGTCCAGGAGAGGATCGCCCGGAACTTCAGCGACTACGTGAGGGGAGTGGAGCGATTCAACGATCCCTACGCCGCGAAGGAGGTCGAGCTCCCCGCCGGCTACGGCCACGCGTGGGCGAACAACCTCGGCGAGTACATCGTGACGGAGAGCCCGAGCTACAACCCGAACGTCGGATCCAACCTGAGCTGGGAGCCCCTAACGAGAGCAGAGTAGACTAATTGGGGGACACAATACCAATTGCGACTTGGAACGGATTGTGCTGCCGCTCCTTAGGGCGCAATCCAGTGGGATCGAGAGGTGCAACTGAACAGAAAGATCGGTATTGTGTCCCCGAATTGGCACAGGGAAATTGGTATTGTGTCCCCGAATTACCCTGAATTACCTTGATTTCCCCACAACAGAATTTCCGCGCAGAATCCGGGCTACGGCGCGAGCTCCGCGCGAAGGGGAGAGCCCGCGGCCTCCCACTCCCCCTTTCCCACGTTCTCCGTCCCTTGAAACACGAGATATCCATACTTTCCGTAATGGGGGATCTTCCGCGCGAGGACCGGGACGACCTCGGCGTTCTCCGGATCGAACAGGGACCAGGAGAGATCCGGGTCGACCGGATGACGCGTGGTGAGAACGATCGAGTGGGAGTCCGCGGGGAACTCCCCCGCCGGCGTCCTCCACGACCCGCCGGCCCTCTCCGTCCCCGGCGGGAGGCTCGCCGCGAAACGCTCGCCGTAGACGGTCGGCCCGAAGAGCCAGACCGCCGAACGCGCGAAGGTCTCCTCGGGGAGCGCCTCTCTCGTGATCCGGACGCCGGGGCGCCCGGCCCACGAGTCCGCGAGACCGCTGAGCGCCGAGTCGGCCGGCGACGCGCCCTCGGGCGGGAGCACGATCCAGAGCGAGTCCGCCCCGAGTGTCTGTGAAAGCGCGGGGGGAATCTCCTCGCGATGAAGCCGCCGGAAGAGATCGAAAGCGGGATCGACGGCCGCGGCGAACGGCCTTGATTTCCCTTTCCACTCGAACGCCTTCATCTCCCCGGTCAGGTAGACGACGAGGCTCTCCGGTCCCTCCTCCGTCTCGATGCGCACCGGAACGTCGAGCCGGTAGGCCGGCGCCTCCTGCCGGACGATCCCTTTCACCTCGAAGCGGCCGCCTCGGACCGCCTTCGACCCGACATCGGTGAGGAACAGAACCGGGGCCCCCTCTCTCTCTGTCCACTGGCGGAAGAACGTCTCGAGGTTGGCGCCGCTCGCCTCCTCGAACGCGTCCCTCACGTCCCTCCAGCTGGACGGCCGAAAGAGGCGGTCCCGGAAGAGGACCCGCTGTCCCTCCCTGAATCCCTTGTTCCCGATCTCCCTGCGGAGCATGTGGAAGACCATCATCGCCTTCGAGTAGCCGACCGCCTGCGTGGTCGCGTCGGAGCGGCTGCGGAACTTAACGAGCGGAAAGTCCTCGTGCCCGCCGACGTAGTTCTGGAACTTCTGGAGCTCCCCCCTCCTGTAGTTCGCAGCGTCCTCCGGGCTCCGATCCTCCTTGTAGGCGTAGTCGGCCCCGTAGGCGGTCAGCCCCTCGCACCAGTTCCCCTTCTCCCACTCGACGTACACACCGTTTCCCCACCAGTTGTGGAGGATCTCGTGTCCGAAGGAGGTTCCGGGAATGAACGGGAGCCGGATCACCTGCGTGCCGAGGAGGGTGAACGAAGGCATCCCGAAGCCTGTCTGCCAGAAGTTCTCCACGAGGGCGAACTTCGGGAACGGGTACGCCCCGATCTCGCGGCCGTAGCGGTCCAGAAAGGTTCGCGCAGCGACCACATAGGTATCATGCAGCCGAGCGGCGTCTTCCGCCTCGTAGAGAAACGTCTGGATCTTGGCCCCCTTGAAGTCCGCCTCCCGAAAGACGTACGGACCTGCGACGAGGTAGGCCTCCTCCATCGGTTCGGCGGCCCGCCAGCGGCTCACCCTCGCCCCCCCCTCCTCGAACCGGGCGAGGAGCGCCCCCTGGCTCACGCTCTCCCACTCCCGCGGAACGCGCGCCTCGAGCCGGAAAGTGAACAGATCCCCTGGGACCGTCGGCACCCAGACCGTCGATCCGGAGAGGTATGCGCCCCTCTCTTCGATCAGCCCGCTCGTCGTTTCGAAGGAGCGCTCGTAGCCTTCCTTCGGCGCTCGGAGCGAGTCGAGGACCGCCCCGCCATACGTGATCGCGACCTCCAGGCTGTCCCCCCTCCGCACGGGGAGGTTCACCACGATCTCCCGCGCCGCTTCCCACGACCCTCCCTCCACGTTCTCCTCTTCCCCCCACCGGCTCGGGTCGACGGCTTCCTCTTGCCAGCGGAGAGCGGCCCCGTCGAGGGAGAGCGAGGCGATCTCGAGCTGCTTGTTGAGGAGAAAGCGAAAGACGCTCTTCTCGTGGCCGACGACCGTGAAGCGATCGGTCGCCTCCAGCCGGGATCGATACGGATCGATTGCCGCCCGTATGTCGTGCTCGACGATTCGGGCGTCGCCGAAAGCGGACGGCGCGAGGGCGAGGGCGAGCGCAAGAACGGCTGCGGCTCCGGCGATTCTCATGATTCTTCTCTCCTCAATAATCGGGCCGTTTCCCCGCGGCCGATGACGTCCTTCATCCACGAATCCCACGCGCAGTCGAACCAGCACCCGAGCGCCTTCCACTCCCCCCACCGCGCGTAGAGCCTCTCGATCGAACGATCGCTGACCCGGGGAGACCGGAAGTGCATCCGCGCGACCGTTCCGCGTATCCAGGAGTCGAGAACCAGCCGCTCGTACCTCCCCAGCGAGAGAAGCGCCGCGCTCACCGCGTAAGGGCCGAACCCCTTGAGCGACCCGATCGCCCGCGCGAGATCGTCGACCGGCCGGTCCCGCTCGAGGAACCGCGCGAGGACCGTCCTGCCCGACGCGACGCCGTCGGCGAGGTCGAGGAGGTACGGCGCGCGGTAGCCGAGCCTCGCGTTTCGACGGAGCGAGCGCTCGGAAACCCCCGCGATCGACTCAGCGGCCGGGAAGGCGCGAGGCGCCTCCTCCGTTCCGTACCACGGACGGACCGGATCGCCGAGCCACTCGACCAGGGCACGCGTCATCGACCGGGTTCCCGCCCAGCTGATGTTCGTCGTGAGGAGGATCTTCGCGAGCTCCTCAAAGAGACCGGGATTGCGGAGGAACGCCCCGAGGCCGTCGCGCACCACCCAACGAAGGGCCCGATGCCGCCCGCAGGCCGCGTGGAAAGGGCGGTAGTCCTCATCCAGGCGGAACATCCACACGAGGCGGCGGGCGGCTTCCTTCCGGTCCGCCGGCGAGAGAGGGCCGCCGCCCTGGAGCGACGCGCGAAGGACCCGCCCGCCCCGTGCGTCCACGGCGCTCGCCACGACGAAGCAGACCGCGCGATCCCCGAGATGAAAGGCGGACCGGAGCGATTCCCCCGCGTCGTCCCAAACGAACGGAGCGAGGTCGTACCATCCGTGCGAGAGGATCATCGAGCGAAAGCGGAACGGCCGATCGACTCGCACCGCGACCGCCGGTTTTCCGACGCGCTCCGTAGCCACCCGGACCGGCACCCCCTTCCGCGCTCCCGCTTCTCCCCAGGCCGGCGTGGACCCGGCCCGATCCGTGCGATCCGATCCACGCGCGGCATGGTGATTATAGAAACGGCCGCGAGCGCGCGCAAGGAAAGGCCCGCGCGCCTGATCCTGTCGCCAGGCCGCGGCGCCTCGTGTACGATGGGAGAGGCCTCTTCGACCCATCGGAAGGAACGCCATGCGCCGCTCTTCGCGAAGCCTCGTCTTCCTCGCTCTTCTCGCGGCCTCCCCCGGGTTCGCGGAGGGGATGCGCGCCGATCCTCTCCGCTACGACTTCTCGAGCGGCGGCCTCCTCGGGTGGTCGGCGACGAGCGGGCGTCTTCTCCCCGGGGAGGGGGCCGCCCGCCTCCTCGTCGAGGACACGATGTCCTCGTTCGTGAGCCCCGGCCGCCTCGCCCTCGACGCTTCATCTTTCAATCGAATCGAGATCGGCCTTCGAATCGACCCTCCCGAGGCGGGGGCGACTCTCTTCTGGACCGACGACCATGAAAGGGGGTTCGTCCCGGAGTGGAGGATGCCGGTCCGGAGCGGCCGGAGCGTCCTCGACCTCTCGCGAACCCCGAAGTGGACCGGCTCGATCGACCGCTTCCTCCTGACGCCCGGTCCCGGGGCGCGCGGGGCGAGCCTGGCGTTCTTCGAGGCGCGCGGCGTCCGCGGGATCCGCGAGAGAGCCGGTGAGATCGCCCGCCGTTTCCTCGAGACGGAGCTTCGATCTCACTACTCGGTGAACGGGCTCCTGGGCGCCCGCGTCGGCCCCGTTCCGTTCACGCTCCTCCTCGGCCTTCTCTTCGTCGTCCTGCCTCTCCTCGTCACCCTTCTCCGCCCCCGCCGGTTCCCCGGGGCGCCCCGGCGCGTTCTCTCCGGGTGGCTTCTCGCCGGGACGCTTCTCTTCCTCGCGCGCGCCGCCTACGACGAGGTTCGGATCGCCCGGGCGGACGGGCTCGCCCTCGGCGGGAAGAGCCTGGACGAGAAGATCGACGCGACGAGCCCCCCCGGCTTCTATCCGCTCCTCTACGAGGCGAAGCGGAGAATCGAGCCGGGCGCTCCGGTCGAGCTCCGCGCGGAGAAGCCCTACCCGCACGAGAGGGGCGCCTACTACTTGTATCCGAGCCGCGTGGCCGATCGCGCGGCGATCATCATCTCTTATCGAATGCCCGCGCCGGACGACTCCGCGTCGTGCGAGCTGCTCTTCCGAAGGAAGGGGACCGGCTCGGTGTACCGAAGGGCGGACGGATGACCGCGTTTCTCTCGGCCGCGATCGCGCTCCTTCTTCTCGCCGCGTCGGGAGAGGGACTCCTCCTTCTCCTCCGTGTCGGCATGCGGCGCGGCGGCCTCCTCGATCGCCTCACCGCATCGTTCGGCGCGGGCATCGCCCTCATGGGAACGTGGTCTCTCCTCCTCGCGATCGTCGGCGTCCGGGCGACCGCCCCCCTTCTCGGCATCCCCCTCCTCCTCTACCCGGCCGGGCGAATCCTCGGGAGGGGAGGCCCGATCGACTCGGGCTGGACGCGCGAGAGGGCGCCCCGATCCGGGTGGTCGGTTCTCGCCGTTGTCGTCGCGCTCGCGCAGCTCGCATACGCGTTCCGCCTCGCGACCCTCCGGCCGGTCTTCGCCTGGGACGCCTGGCGAATCTGGTCGTTCCGAGCGAAGGTTCTCTTCATCGAGCGGGGATTCCCCGAGGAATTCTTCGCGAGCGACTGGGCGGGTTTCGCGGGCTACCCGCTCGGCATCCCGTTCGTGGAGGCGTATCTCGCCCGCGCGGCGGGGATCTGGCACGAGCCCGCGATCAAGATGCTCTTCCCCCTTCTCTTCGGGGGGCTTCTCTCCGCGACGTGGCATCTTCTCGCCGAGCGAACCGATCGAAAAACGGCGAGCGCCGGGCTTTTCCTTCTCGCCTCCGCCCCCCTTCTCGTCTACCACGGCTCGGTCGCGTACATGGATCTCGCGCTCGCCTTCTTCCTCGCCTCGGCGGTGCTTCACCTTTCGCGATGGGAGAGCGGCGCGGGGGAAGGGTCCCTCTCGACCGCCGCCCTCCTCGCGGGTTTTCTTCCGCAGATCAAGAACGAGGGGCTTCCGCTCTTCCTGCTCCTCTCGGCGATCGTCGCCCTGCGCCGGAAAGGCAGGGGAGACCGCCGCGCCCTGATTCGATGGTTCGCCCTCTCCCTCCCGTTCTCTCTTCCCTGGCTGCTCTTCAAGCATCTCGGGGGAATCGCCGAATCGCCCTATCATGTTCTTCTCTTCCCCGGCCCCGGATCCGTCGCCCACCGCCTCTACGAGGCCGTGCGTCTTTCCGCGGCGAGCATGACGCTCGCGGGGAGCTGGGGAATCGCCTGGTTCGCGCTCCTTTTCCTGCTTCTCCCCGGACGGGCCGCGCGCCGCGGGGCCCCGGAGATCGCCCTCGCCGGGGGCGCCTTCCTCTTCGCCGCGGCCTACTGCTTCACCGACAGCTACACGTTCCTCCTCAACGGAACCGCGCTCGGCCGAAACCTCCTCGTTCTCCTTCCGCTCGCCGTGACGGCCGGTCTCACCGCGCTCTTCGACGCGGGGGGCCGGCGCTAGCGAGCCGTCGGAACCGCCCCTTGCTTCTCCGCCGTTCGGTCTTCCGGCGCATCGACGTTCGCCGGACGATGCGAGCGCGCCGCGTGGCGCCCCGATCGGCTCCCTGCTATAATCACGGCGAAACGAAGACCTCACGCGCGGACACGCTTGCGCCGCCGGAGAACCGGAACCAATCGGAGAAACGATGACCGAGAAGACGAACCCTGAATACCGCTCGCCGATGGCGCGCGCCGTCCTCGAGGCGTACCGCCGCGGCGAGGAAGACGAGACGATGAACCCGCTCGTCCTGCACGACCGGAAAGGGAGCCCGGCCGGCGTTCCCGGGCGCGGGGACTCCGTGATCTTCTACGACATCCGCGGGGAGCGCGAGGTGGAGATCACGCAGGCCTTCGTCGAGCCGGATTTTCGCCACTTCCCGGTCCGCGAGTTCCTCGACCTCCGCTTCGTGACGATGATTCGCTATCACGAGGACTTGAGGGTGCGGGTGGCGTTTCCGCCGGAAGAGGCGGTCGCAGGGACGCTCGGCGAGGCGGTGAGCAGGGCCGGGCTCCGGCAGGCGAAGGTCGTGGAGACCGAGAAGTCCGTTCACTTGTCGTATTTTCTGAATGGAAAGAGGCGGGAGCCTTTCCCCCGCGAGGAGCGCTTCTTCGTCGAGTCACCGACGGTCGCGGATTACTCGGCGATCCCGGAGCTCCGCGCGGACGAGGTCGCCGACCGGATCGTCTCGTGCCTCGAGGAGGGCGGCTTCGATCTCATCGTCGCGAACTTCGCGAACATCGACGTGCTCGGGCACATCGAGAACGCCGGGTCGGCCAAGCAGGCGGTCGAGACGGTGGACCGGAACCTCGGGCGCGTGGTGGAGGCGGCGCGGAGGGCGGGGGTCGAGACGATCATCACGGCGGACCACGGCACCGTCGAGAGGTGGCTCTACCCGGAGGGGACCGTCGACACGGGGCACACGAAGAGCCCGGTCCCCTTCGTCTTCGTCCCGAGCGGCGGGGCGCCGAAGGGCCTCGCCCCGCGCGCCGGCGGATCGCTCGTCGATATCGCCCCCACGGTTCTCGCCCTCCTCGGTGTTCCGCGGCCGGGCGAGATGACCGGGCGCCCCCTGCTCGACGGGCTCCCCGCCGCGAACGGGAAACGCCGCGTCCTTCTCGTGATCGCGGACGGATGGGGCCACTCGGACGAAACCTTCGGCAACCTGATCGCCGAGGCGGGCACTCCGAACATGGATCGCTTGCGCGCGGACCATCCGTCGACCGTTCTCGCCGCCTCCGGCGAGGCGGTCGGCCTCCCGAAGGGGACCGTGGGGAACTCGGAAGCGGGGCACCTTCACATCGGAGCGGGACGCGTGCTCTACTCGGACCGGCTTCGGATCGACCGGGCAATCGCGGACGGTTCTTACCGCGAGAACGAGGCGTTCCTCTGGGCGATGGACGGTGCGGCGAAGGACAGGAAGGCGCTCCATCTCCTCGGCATCGTCTCCTTCTTCAGCTCGCACGGGTCGCTCGATCATCTCATGATGCTTCTCGAGATGGCGAAGGAGCGGGGCGTGAAGAACGTCTACGTCCACAGCCTCCTCGGGAGGCGCGGCGAGCGGCCGGAGGCGGGGGCCGCCTACATCGAGGCGGTCGACAAGAAGGGCGAGGAGCTCGGGCTCGGCCGCGTCTGCACGGTGACCGGCAGGTACTGGGCTCTCGACCGGGAGGAGAACTGGGATCGTGTGGAGAAAGCGTACCGGGCGATCGCTTTCGGCGAGGGGAGGACCGTTCCGCTCGGCTGAGCGATGGATCCTCCTCCTTCTTCCTCTTCTGCTCGTTCCAGGGGCGGCCGGGGGACAGGCCCCGCCCGAACCGGGAGCCGGACCGCCCGATCGGGATCTCTTCCTCGAGAGGGTCCGCGCCGCCCCCTCCCTTCCCCTTCGCGCGCTCATGCGTGCTCCCTCGGCCGATGACTCGCTCCTCGCACTGCTCGTCTCCCTTTTCGACGCGGACTCTCTCAGGAGAACCGTTGCCGATCTCGTCGCCTTCGGGACGCGCTACGAGTACGCCGCGGAGCAGGAGAGCGCCGCGGAGTACCTCTCCAGGCGCTTCGACGCGATGGGATATGAAACCGTCTTCCGGCCCTACGCTCTTTCCGAGTGGGACCTCTTCAAGACCACCTTCACGGGAGACGGACAGCGGGGGTGGATGGTCGTCTCTCACGCGGACACAGGCGCGGTTCTCGGCACAAGCGACGGCGGGGCGACTTGGACGGTCGACCACCGGACTCCCTTCCGCCTCAACGACGTGAGCGCGGCGGGCGAGTCGATCGTCTGGGCGGTCGGCGAGGGGGGCCGGGTGATCCGCGGCGACGGATCCGGGTGGGCCCTCGTCGACACGCTCGGGACCGACCCGCTCCCCGCCGTCGACTTCCTCGACGAGGAACACGGCATGATTCTCTCCCGCGTCGGCGTCGTCTACAGGACGGAGGACGGCGGGGAGACATGGACGGCGGACGCGCTGACGACGAGCTTTCTCATGGACGTCGAGTACGTCGACCCGCGCCACGCGTGGGCGTGCGGGGCGAATGGAACGATCTTCGCCTGGGGTCCGTCCGGTTGGGAGGACCAGCCCTCCGGAACGCACAGGGCGATTCAAGACCTGGATTTTCGTGATTCCACCTTTGGGATCGCCGCTCTCAGCGAGGCGTCCGCGCTGATCTGGGAGGGGGCGGGATGGCGGCGCGCACCCACGGGGGTCGCCTTCGGATACGCCGCGGGCGCCGCGTCCGACTCGACCGTCTGGCTCGCGGGCCTCGACGCGCTCCGCCTCACCCACGTGATCCGCTCCGACGATCGCGGCAATTCCTGGAAGGAGGCGGTTTTCCCCTTCGGCATTCTGTGGAGAAGCGTCAACCTCATCCACTTCGGATCGGAGAACGAGGTTCTCCTCGGGGGGTACGACGGGCTCTTCGTTCGGAGCGGGGACGGGGGCGCGACCTGGAGCCTCGCCTCACTTCCGGAGGCGATCGTGCATGTATCAAGGAACGTGTACGCCGATCTCCGCGGGTGCTCCGAGCCGGAGAGCCTGGTGATCCTGTCGGCTCACTACGACTCGTACTCGCTCGCCGCTCCTTACACCGACGCGCCGGGCGCCGACGACGACGCGTCCGGGGTCGCCGCCGTTCTCGAGGCGGCGCGCGTCTTCGCCTCCTCGCCGGCCGAGAAGACGCTCCGCTTTCTCCTCTTCTCGGGGGAGGAGCTCGGCCTTCTCGGAAGCACCGCCTACGCGATCGAGGCGCGCGAGAGGGGGGAGAAGATCGCCGCGGACATCCAGATCGACATGATCGGCATCCCCGGGGAGCCGCTCCTCGTCCTCGCGAACGAGCCCTCTTCCTGGATCCTCGTGGAGGCTTCGGGGATCGGGCCCGCGGTCGCGCCGGACCTCCCCTTCTCGATGGAGGTCTCCCCCTTCTCCACCTACAGCGATCACGCCTCGTTCTGGGCGAACGGCTATCCCGCCGTGCAGATCAGCGAGACGATCGGGGACGACAACCCGCTGCACACGCCGGGTGACACGCTCGGCAACCTCGACTTCGATTTCCTCACGCGCTCGGCCCGTTTCGCCGGCGCGCTCGCCGCAAGGATCGCCGGGATCGGGCCCGCCGCCCCCGGCTCGGAAGAGGCGATCGTCTGGAGGCCGTTCCCGAACCCGAGCCCCGGAATCTTGACGATCCCCCTCGTCGCTTCGGATGATGCCGCGGCGCGGATCGACATCTTCGACCTCTCCGGGCGCCTCGTACGGCGCCTCTCCGGAGAGGGAACCGGACGGTGCGCCTCGTGCGCGATCGAGTGGGACGGGAGAGACCGGGGCGGCCGCCAGGTCTCGCCCGGCGTCTATCTCCTTCGCATGGAAGCGGACGACCGCCGCTGGACCCGCAAGGTCATCGTCGTGAGGTGACCGGCACCCGCCGGAAGCGCCCGGCCGAGCTCGAGGCGAGCAAACGCGGGACACCCGCCTGTTTCACCTGTTTCAGATGTTCGGCGTGAGCGGTTGGAAGAGAACGCACGGGCGGAATCGGCGACTGTTCCCTCTTTCCCGAGATGACGGGGGCGGGCTAGGTGATCTCGGCCGCCCGGTCGTCCCGGGCGCTTCCCCGAAGAAGCCGTCGGAGAAAGGCCGCGCCTTTCGCGCGGAGCGAGGGCTCGACCCTGCCCCACTCGCAGGTTCTGCAGAGAATGTCCGAATCGATTGCTTTGTGACCCCCGATGATCGCCCGGTACTCCCTGCCCTTGAAAAGCGACTCGTAGTCTGTCTCGAGCAGATTCCCCAGCACGTGCCTCAGCCCCCAGTCCATGCAGCAGAGAGCGACATCTCCGTTGGGCAGAAGCATGTTGCGAACCAGATGAGGGCACCTGCCGAGCCTCCCTCGGATCTTCTCGACGCGCGGCCTGCTCTCGATATCGATGTTCCCCGCCCGCGTGTTGATCTTCCAGCGCGTGATGTCGGGCGAAACGCCGGCGCGGTCGAACACCTCCTTCACCTTCGGGTGAAGCCCTTCATCATCGCGGCCGAAAAGGCGGCAGTTGTAGCTGAGATTTCTGATGTTGCTCGTGATCAACCTCCGGATCACGGAGAGGTACTCGTCATCCACCCTGATCTTCATGTAGCCCTTGTTGTCGGGGAGATGAAGGTCGAAATGCGAGAAGGGGACCTTGCCGAGGGCGTCGACGTCGCTCTCCCCCATGCCCACCGCCGTCGTGAAGGCGCGGATTCTGTAGCCCTTCTCGTGGGCGTACAGGACCATCTTCGTGCACTCCGGGTTGAGCCAGGGCTCCGCGTAGGACGAGAAATCGATCTCCACGTCGAGCGGGACCTTGTCCAGGCATGCACGAAACACGTCGAGGGAAAGGGACTTGGCCTTCCTCCCTCGAAAGTAGGCCGACATGAACTGGTCTTGCGGGCAGTAGACGCATCGAATGCTGCATCCGATACACGTCGTGATTTCCAGCCCTCGCTGCATGGCAACGGAATCTCCCGGAAAGGTCCGCCCGCGGCGGCTCACACCTCGACGCCGACGAACCCCTTAATCGCGAAGCCGAAGACGACCGAGACGACGAAGAAAACGAGTAGCCAGTGCGCCCCGATCCCCCAGATCCGGAGGTCCCTCTCCGGGTAGGTGATCGTCAGCGCGCGGAAGGGGGACTCGCCGGGAAGGGGGCTTTCCGCGGGACGCGCCCAAACGGCGAGCACGCCGGCGTGATCGCGCACCTCGGAGAGCTTCGTGAGGCGGTTCCCGACCTCGAGCCGCTTCACCGCGCGCTTCGGTCCGGCGGCGATCGCGAGGTCGAACGAGCCCTCCTTCTCCGCGTGGATCCGCCAGTTCACCTCGCCCCGATCGGGGATCCGGATCGGCTCGGTCTCCACGACGACCCCGTCGGGCGCCTCGAGCCTCATCGAAGAGAGATCGACCCCCTCCTCCACCGCCACGCGAAGAAGAGTGCTCTCCCCGGGGAGAAGGGGCCTCCTCGCGTAGCGCACGTCGAGCTGAATCAGGATGACGAGCACGGGAACGAGCATGACCAGCATCGGGGCGACCGCGTAGCGCATGTAGCGGAGGTTCTCGACGAGGATCCTCCTCTGCGCGGCGAACTGCATGCGGAGATCGTCCTTGAAGAGCCGGATCTCGAGGATGTGGGCCTTGATCAGCTCCTTCTGCCGGGCGATCGCCCGCTGGTTCGACGTGTACCGGAAGATGACGAGCATCACGACCCCCGTGACGACGGAAACCACGAGAAGCCCGACCATCGGGTTCATCCGCCCGAAGAGCCCGATCAAACCGTCGAACGCGGCGGTCACCGCGCGCACCAATCCCCACATGCGCCGATCTCCTAAGAGATGTAGCCGAGACCCTGGAGCTTCTTCTTGATCTCCTCGTCCGAGCCCGCCTCCTCGAGCTTCGCGATCTCTTTCTCGAGCGCGTGCATGACGAACTCGTCCGGCGAAGAGTATCCGGCGATCGCCGAGTACTTCTTGATCTTCTCCATCATGTCCTTGCTGATCTTGATCTTCGGTCCGAACATGATCCTCTCCTCCCGGGCCGGCGGGGTTTCTCTGATTGTCCCGCTCGGGCCCTCGCGCGCTCCGGTTCTAGCGGCGCGCCGCTCGGGACGAAGAGGAGGCCGCGGACTCCTCTTCGGTGGCGGCGCGGAAAAACGACCTTCCGGTCATGTGGCGGGGCCGGGCGATCCCGAAGAGGTCGAGCACGCTCGCCCCGATGTCGACGATTCCCGGGTTCTTGCGGGCGAGCCGCCGGTTGCAGAAGAAGACGCCGGGCACGAGCCGCGGATCGACGCAGTGGTCCCCGCTCCAGCTCTTCGTGTTGTCCGAGAAGACCCTGCCGTCCGCCTTCCCCACCGCCGACTCCCAAGAGATCCGGTAGCCGGTGTTGAAGGCGGGGAGAACATCGGGGCTCTGGTCGAGATACGGGCCTGAGTAGAGGTCCTCGGCGACGATCGCGTCGTTCACCGCGACCGTTCCGCGCTCCTCGTCCCGATACCCGGAGAGCCTCGCCGCGATCTCGCGCTTCAGCCCGAGCGCGTCCTTCGGATCGACGATCCCCTTCCCTTCGCGCCCCGCCTTGT
>JBDRFQ010000260.1:0-2051 GCA_043818685.1 Candidatus Eiseniibacteriota bacterium | reverse complement strand
CCTTCATCGAGACGACCGACCCCCCCCGCTGGATCCTTCGCGCCCCGAAGGCGCGCGCGGCCGCGTTCATCGGCCGCCTCGCCGAGCCGGTCGCCTTTCTCCACGCGCGGGCGCAGGTCCACGGCGACATCAAGCCGGGGAACCTCCTCTTCCGCGCCGCCGCCGGAGAGATTCGCGATCTCTGCCTGACCGATCTCCTCCCCGTCGCGTTCCGGCGCGAGGGGACGTTCGGGCTTCTCGTCGGAACGCCCGCCTATCTGGCACCGGAAGCGTTCCGCGGCGAGGATCCCGACCACCGCGCGGACCTCTACGCGCTCGGCGCGACGCTCTACGAGATCCTCGCTGGCCGCCCCCTGTTCGAGGGGGGCGCCGCGGACCTCGCCCGCGCCCACCTCACGACCGGCGCGCGCGGGCGTTTCCCCGCGGACTCCCCGGTTCCCGAGGTCATCTGGGAGGCGATCGCGCGCCTTCTCGAGAAGGAGCCGTCCGACCGCCCCGGCTCGGTCGAGGAGTTTCTCTCGGATGCGGGGATGGGGCGCCGGAAGGGATCGACCGCCGCGCTCTCCCCCTCGGCCCCCTCCGTGAGGAGGGTCGCGCTCGAAGCGCGGTTCCGATCGTGGCTCGACGAGGAGGACCGGCCCTGCCTCGTGATCGCGGGTCCCCTCGGATCGGGGCGAACCCGTTTCCTTCGCCGGATGGTGGGCGAGCTTCGGATCGAGGGGCGGCCGGTCGCCGCCGCGGCCGGTCCCGAGGCGGGAGAGGTCCACCCGTTCGAGGGCGTGAAGAGGCTCTTCGCGGCCCTCTCCGCCCAGCCGCTCGCGCTCCGGTCTCTCGCGCCCGGCAGGAAGGGGGAAGCGTCGGCCCCCTCCCTCCTCGCGGCGGGGAAGGAGGAGGCCCGTCTTTTCCGGAGGCTCCGAGCGCTCTTCGAGGAGCACCTCCGGCGGCTCTCCGGGGACGGGGCGGGGCCGGTTCTCGTCGTCCTGGACGACGCGGACCGCCTCGATGCCGCGTCGGCCCGCTTCCTTCTCTTCCTCATCAGGCGGGGGACGGGATCGCCCGCCCGCTACGTTCTCTCGCGGGGCGAGGAGGAGGCGGGAGCGGCCGCCGCCGGCCTTTTCGCCGCGCTCGAGGCCGGGCGGCTCGCGCGGACGGAGCGGGTCGATCCCTTCACGAATGAAGAGATCGCCGCCTGGCTCGAGGGGGCGCTCGGCTCGGGGAAGATCCCGCCCGACCTCCTCGACGCGGCGGCCCGCTTCTCGGCAGGGATTCCGGCGAGGCTCGACGCGCTTCTCCGAGAGTGGACGGCGCGCGGGGCGATCCGGAGGCGGCGCGGAACTTTTCATCTTCAAGAGCGCTCCCTCCGCGCGCCCGCCGCTCCCCGGGAGCCCGCGCGGAAGGTGCGGACGAAGGGGCTCTCCGCCGGATCGACCGAGCTCGCCGGGGCGATCGCCCTCCCCGCCGGCCCGCGGGACGCGCGGTTCTTCGAGCGACTCCTCTCGATCCGGCCGCACGACTTCCCCGGCCTCGCGGCGCCCCTCCTCGAGCGGCGCCTCGTGCGGCGCGAGGCGGCCGCGCCCGGCGCCGGCTACGCGCCGTGCTCGGAGGACCAGAGAGAGGCGCTCGCGGCCCTTCTCCCTCCGGGGAGGAGGAAGACCCTTCACCGTGCGGCGGCCCGGCTGGCCGAGGAGAGCGCGGCGGAAGGGGACCCCGCGGGGCTCCTCGAAGCGGCTCACCACTGGGAGCGCGCGGAGCACCCGGCGGCGGCGGCACGGGCGCTCGTCCGCGCCGCCTCCGCGATGGAGGATCTCTCCCTCGTCCGCGAGGCGGCCGACCTCTACCGGCGCGCCCTTCGTCTCGATGAGGGGATCCGCTCGCCCGCCGAGCGCGCGAAGACGCTCCTCGCGCTCGCCTCCCTCCGCCAGCGGGAGGGGGAGCCCCGCGCGGCCCTCGCGGCTCTCCGTCTCCTCCGCCGCACGGCGGGGAAGGAGGAGGGGGGGCGGGCGATCGCGCGCTCCGCGGAGAAGCTCACCGCGTGGATCTGGTACTTCCGA
>JBDRFQ010000259.1:0-2313 GCA_043818685.1 Candidatus Eiseniibacteriota bacterium | reverse complement strand
CGGCCATCGGATCGGCCCTCGGCCACGCGACCCGCATGTCCTCCTCCCGGATGAAGATCTTCGTCGCCTGCGGCGCGGCGGCGGGGATCGCGGCGGTCTTTCGCGCACCGGTCGGCGGGGTTCTCTTCGCCATCGAGGTGATCCTCGGGAGCTTCGCGGTGGCCGCGCTCGCGCCGGTTCTCATCTCGGCGGTCATGGCCTCCGTCGTGGCGAGCGCCGCCTTCGGCAACCTCCCCGTCTTCCTCGTTCCGGCCTACAACCTCGCCAGCGTCTGGGAGATCCCGCTCTACGCCCTCCTCGGCATCGTCTGCGGCGCCCTCTCCGCGCTCTTCATCCGGGTCCTCTACTGGTCCGAGGACCGCTTCGACGCGGCTTCGTTCCCTCCCTACCTGAAACCGGCGGTCGGGGGGCTCCTCCTCGGCCTCCTCGCCATCTTCCTTCCCCAAATCCTCGCCGACGGTTACCCGACGATCACCCGGGCTCTCCGCGGAGAATCGGTCGCCTCGCTCCTTTTCCTTCTCGCGTTCGCGAAGATCGCGGCCACGAGCGTGACCCTCGGCTCGGGGAACTCGGGAGGGATCTTCGCCCCCTCCCTCTTCATGGGCGCCTGCCTCGGCGGGGCGATGGGAGGGGTCTTTCATCAGGCTTGGCCGGAGATCGCGGTGCAGAGCGGCGCATACGCGACGGTCGGGATGGCGGCGCTCGTCGCGGGAACGACCCGCGCGCCGCTCACCTCCATGCTGATCATCTTCGAGATGACGAACGACTACCGCGTGATCCTCCCCCTCATGGTCTCCGTGGCCCTCGCGGTGATCGTCTCGAGCCACATCAGCGGCGAGTCGATCTACACGCTGAAGCTCGCCCGCCGGGGGATTCGCCTCTTCGCCGGACGCGAAACGAACCTGATGGCCCAGACCGCGGTGGAGAGCGTCATGCGCCGCGGCGCGCGGGAGATTCCGAGCACGGCGAGCCTGAGCGAGACCCGCCGTATCCTCGAGGAATCGCCCGAGCCCGCGTTCCCCGTCGTGGACGACGCCGGGAGGCTGACCGGGGTCCTCTCGCGGGTCGACCTGATGCGCGCGGTCGAGGAAATCGAGGGAGCCGACCTCGGGGAGGTGCTCACCGCGCAGGACATCGCCGTTCTCGATCCCCTCACGGTCCATCCGGACCAGAACCTGAACGACGCGATGCTCCAGCTCGGCAAGCGCGACCTCCGGGCGATTCCGGTCGTCGCCCGGGTCGACGCGAGGCTCATCGGGATGGTCTACCGGCCTGATGTCCTCGCCGCCTACAACCGGATGCTGCTCCGGGAGCTCGACACGAGGAGTCCGGGGACCTAGACCGGATCACCCGCGTGGCTCCCGCCGCTTCCGCGGTCGCGGGCGCTTCCCTCTTTGAATCGGGGAGGCGGCGCGGTACACTCTCCCCACTGCCCGCACCGGCGGATAGGTCGCGCCGCGCGCATTCGCATGCGGACGAACCCGGCACAGAGAAGCGAAGGAAAGCAGAACCATGGCAACGAGCGAACCCTCCCCCCCGAGTCACTTCATCCGTGAAATTATCGAGGACGACCTCCGCACGGGGAAGCACGAGCGCATTCACACCCGTTTCCCGCCCGAGCCGAACGGGTACCTGCACATCGGGCACGCCAAGGCGATCTGCCTCAGCTTCGGTCTCGCCGCGGACTACCCGGGAGGGCTCTGCAACCTCCGGTTCGACGACACGAACCCGATCAAGGAGGAGGAGGAGTTCGTCCGGTCGATGATCGAGGACATCCGGTGGCTCGGGTTCGATTGGGAGGACCGGCTCTACTACGCGTCGGACTACTTCGAGCGTCTCTACGAATGGGCGGAGGACCTCGTCCGGAAGGGGAAGGCGTACGTCTGCGATCTCAGCGCGGAGGAGATCCGCGAGCACCGCGGGACCCTGACGAGGCCTGGGCGCGAGAGCCCCCACCGAGGCCGCGCGGCCGAGGAGAACCTCGATCTCCTGCGCCGGATGCGCGCCGGCGAGTTCCCCGACGGATCGCGCACGCTCCGCGCCAAGATCGACATGGCGCACGGCAACATGAACATGCGCGATCCGATCATGTACCGGATCCTCCGCGCCCGGCATCACCGGACCGCCGAAGCGTGGTGCATCTACCCGACGTACGACTGGGCGCACGGCCAGTCCGACTCGATCGAGGGAATCACCCACTCCCTCTGCTCGCTCGAGTTCGAGGACCACCGCCCCCTCTACGACTGGTTCCTCGAGGAGCTCGGGATCTTCCACTCGCGGCAGATAGAGTTCGCGCGCCTCAACCTCACCTAC
>JBDRFQ010000258.1:0-13183 GCA_043818685.1 Candidatus Eiseniibacteriota bacterium | reverse complement strand
GGCGGCGAGCCGATCTGGGCCTTCCGGGTCTCGAACACGGAAGAGGGAACCGAGCCGCGGGCGCGCTTCCTCGTTCTCTCGCTGGTCCACGCCATCGAGTTCGTCGGCGTCGAGGTGAACATCGCCCTCTTCCAGCGCTTCGTCGCCAACATGAGCAAGAACCCGGCGCTCCAAGGACGCGAGGTCCATTTCCTGCCGATCTTGAACCCGGACGGGTACCTGGAGGTGGAGAGGGGGCTCGCCGAAGGGAGGGCGCGCTTCCGCCGCGGCAACCGGAACGGGGTCGATCTCAACCGGAATTTCGGCGCGTTCTTCTCGAAGCGCTACATCTGGCACCGCCTTCTGCGAAGGCTCTACCGCCCCGGACCCCGCCCTTTCAGCGAGCCGGAGACCGCGGCGCTCCGCTCGCACCTCCTCGGCCACCGGTTCGACTTCGCCCTCTCCCTCCATTCGTTCGGGGGGCGCCTCCTCTACCCTTACGGCGGGAAGCGAGAGAAGACGCACATCGACGCGTGGTACCGCGAGACCGCGCGGGCGCTCATCGATCACCAGCCTCACTACGGGTACAAGGCGGCCCAGCTCTCGCGCGCGGTTCCGTTCTTCCTCGTCCGAGGGGCGGAGGCGGACTACCTTCACGAGACGTTCGGCACCCGCACCCTCGTCGTCGAGATCGCGCGGAACGGGCTCCGCCTCCTGAACCCCCGGCATCTCTTCGATCCGTTCCCCCTTTTCAACCCGAAGGACCCGCAGTTCGAGATAGAGAACCTAATGGACGCCTTCTTCTTCTTCCTCTCCCTGAACCGGGAGGCGCGCGGTTAGGGGCGCGGAGGAAGGGAAAGGAGCTGTGGCCGTGCGCCGGCCGGTTGTCCAGGCCCTCGTCCTCCTCGCCGCGGGGGCCGTGTGCGGGGCGCTCCCCTCCCGGGCGGGAGGCGGCGAGCCGGGC
Source organism: Candidatus Eiseniibacteriota bacterium (assembly GCA_043818685.1). Lineage (GTDB taxonomy): Bacteria > Orphanbacterota > Orphanbacteria > Orphanbacterales > Orphanbacteraceae > VGIW01. The sequence continues at coordinate 12,240 of JBDRFQ010000258.1, read as the reverse complement.
ACGCCCTCCGCGCTACTTCTCGCGGACGTGGATTCCCCGCGCGCGCGCGGGATCCGGGCCGCGTTCGAACGGGTCCTCGGCGAGACGGGGATCCGGCCGGTTCCGGTTCCGGCCCCCTGGAGCCTCGGCGGCGACCTCGCATCCGCCTTCGACGCCCTTGCCGCTGGCTCCCGCCGGAGAGAGGAGCGAGCGTTCCTCCTGCGGGAGATGGAGGAGCGCGGCGCGGAAGGCGTTCTCCTCCTCTCCGCGCGCGAGGCGGCCGGCCGAATCGCCTGTTCGGTTTGGGGAGGCGTCCGGCCTTTCGACCGGATCTGGAGAGCGGAGTCCCCGCCGGTCCCGGCAGGTTCGTTCGAGGGGGCGTTCCGCGCGCTCGCCGACTCGGCGGCGGTCCGGTTCGGGGCGGAGCGGGCGGTCCCTCCGTTCGTCGCCCTCTCGTCGCTCGAAGGCGAGGAGATCCACGCCCGCGCGATGGAAACCGGCTCGGTCGATCTCTTCCTCGAGGCGTCCGGCGCGCACGGCCATCAGGCGGCCCGGTCGGAGCTCGGCTTCCGCCTCCTCCTCAGGGGGAGCCGAGAACGGGGGCTCGCCTTTCTCGAAGATGTAAACGATACGCTCATGAATCGATTCGAGCGGGAGGCGCACCGCGCCCGCCTGACGTTTCGAAGCGGCGGCGAGGGGGTGCGGGCGGCGGTCGGGGCGCTCGATGCCCTCTTCCCCGGCCGTTTCGAGACCCTCCTCCTCGGCGGCGCGGAGCGCCTTCGAGCGGGGGAGCTGTCAGAGGCCCGGGACCGGCTCGAACAAGCGATCCTCCTTCGCCCGGGAGACCCGCTCCCGCGCCTCCTTCTCGCGGAGGCCGCTCTTCGGGACGGCTACCTCAACGCGGCCGGGGAGGCCTGCCGGAGGGCCCTCGTCCTCGACCCCCACGACTTCCTCGGCCCGATCGGTCTCGCGTCGGTCCTCTACTCGGACGGCCTCCTTCAAGAGGCGGAGGAGCTGCTCGCGCGCCCGCCCCTCATCGATCCGCACGCGGCCGAGGGAACGAGGCCCTACTTCCTTCATCAGGCCGCGCGCGCGAACCTCCAGTTCGCCGGGGGCCGGTTCTTCAACGCGAGGAGGACGCTGGCGCTCGCTCGAAACGAGGCGTTCCGCCTCGGCGACGAGGAGAGTCTCGTCGATCTCACGATCCGGCGCTTCTACGTCTTTCTCGAGGAGGGAGCGGTCGACTCCGCCGCCGTCGAGCTGTCGGAGCTCCGTTTTCGCGAGCGCGCCCCCCTCCTCCACGCGGAAGGAGATGCGCTCGTTCCCTATCTCGAAGGGCTCCTCGGCGCGCACCGCGGCGACTACGGCACGGTGACCGCCAAGCGCCTGGAGCTGGAGACGATCGCGGGGACGGATCCTTCGCTCGCGGACCTGATCGAGGGGACCTACGAGGTCCTCCGGGGCTCGGGCGGCGAGGCTTCGCTGCCGCTCCGCCGCGCCCTTCGCGGAGGAGAAAGCAGGATGGCGCGGCACCTTCTCGGCCGCGCCTCGCTCGAGAGAGGACGTTGGGGTGAGGCGATCGAGAGGCTGGAGTGGATCGTCGACCGGGGGGAGCCGCTCCTCGATCTTCCCCTCCTGCTTCCGTCCTCCTTCTTCTATCTCGGCCGCGCCTTCGAGGAACGAGGGGATCGCGCGGAGGCGGAGCTCGCGTTTCGGGAGTTTCTCCACTACTGGAGACACGCGGACTCGCGCCGCGCGGAAATCGCGCACGCCGCAGGCTACCTCGTGCACGGACCGGGCAAGACCGCGAGGCCGGACTAGGCGCAATCCGCTTCCGGCGTGAATATTTCTCTTGTCACACGGACCGCCTTGTGCTAAAGTACCCACGGCTTTCCCGAAGCGTCTCCGGCTTCGGCCGGTGCACGCGGAAAACCCAGGGTAGCCACGAGAGGAGCGAGGCCTTCCGGGCAGTAGCGGACCCCGGGAGGCTGTTCTCTTTGCGTGAGACCGCGGCCGGCGTCAGCTGCCCGCCGTAAGCCTTCCCCCGTCCACCGGGATCAGCGCGCCGGTGATGTAGCTCCCCTCCGTCAGGAGGAAGCGGACGGCGGCGGCGATATCGTCCGGAGAGCCCGCCCTCCCGAGAAGCGTTCGGGAAACGGCCTCCTCCATCGATTCGACCCCCTCGGCCTCTGGGGAGAGGATGGGGCCGGGGAGGATCGCGTTCACGCGAATACGAGGCGCGAGCGCGACGGCGAGACCCTTCGTCAGCCCGATGAGCCCCGCCTTAGAGACGCCGTAGGCGAGGTAACCCGGCCAGAGGTTGACGCCCCCGGTGTCGGCGATGTTGACGATCGCCCCCTCCTCCATGCGGGCCGCGACCGCCTGAGCGAGAAAGAAGGCCGCCTTGAGGTTGACGTCGTGGAAGCGGTCCCACTCCTCCTCGGTCGTCCGAAGAAAGGGAGTCCGCCCGAAGGTGGACGCGTTGTTCACGAGGCAGTCGATCCGGCCCATCCGATCCGCGACCTCCGCGGCGAGGCGCCGGATCTCCCCGATCGATCGAAGGTCCGCCCGAAAGACACGGGCGCCGTTCCCCGCCGCGCGCGCCGTTTCCTCCGCGTCGGCGACGGACTCGTTGCAGTGGACCGCCACCCGCGCTCCCTCGCGGGCGAGACGAAGGGCGATCGTCCGTCCGATGCGGCGCGCCGACCCGGTGACGAGGGCCACCCGGCCGGAGAGGAGCCCGCCTTCTTCCCCGCTTCCGCTCACCGCGCACCTCTCACATTTCGTGCGGCATCCGGTCCATCGGCGATCGGAAGTAGTGATCGCCGTCGTAGTTCAGGAAGTTGCTCACGCGGCTCGTGTAGAGGCACGCGAAGTCCTTCACCTGATGACCGAAACGGCTCGTCTCCTTCCCCTCGCGAAAGATCGGCCCCCAAACACGGTTGTAGCTCCGGTCGCACTCCCTCCAGGTCGCCTCGCTCTGGCGGTTCAGCTCCTCCACCTTCCGGGCCCGGCCGCGGATCTCCTCCGCGAAGAAGCTGATCTTCTTCTCCCGGCGCGCCCGGGTCCGCCCGACCTTCTCGTCCCCGTTGAGAAGCTCGAGCCGCGCCCGCTCCCGCTCCAGGGAGGAGATCTCCATCTCGATCCGGTCCCGCTCCTCAGTAAGCCCGGAGTAGATCCTCAGCTTCGGAGCGATCTGCTGCGTGACCTTGAGCTCGTTCTCGAGTTCCAAGACCACCATCGCGGTGCGCCACCCGGCCGATTTCTTCGCCCGCAGGATGTCGCCGTACGTGTGGTCGCCGAAATAGAGGACCTCGTCCCCCTGAAAACCGAGCCTCCCCTCGAGGAAACGCACGTTTCCACCTCTTCCCGCCGAAGGGCGGCGGCTCTTTCGAATCGGACGCGGAGAGACCGGCTTCTTCCCGTCGAAGAAGCTCGGCTTCTCCGCGTCGGTGATGACGGCGTCGAAGAACCGCTGCCATTCCTCGCCCTCCTCTCCCTTCCCGCCCCGGAGGAGGTGCTTCAGAAGGACGTCGGTGTAGTAGTACTCCGAGTTCGTGAGAAGGAAGAGCTTCTTCCCCCACAAGCGGAGGCGATCGAGGGTCTGCAGAAGTTTCACGTCGCTTTGAATGAATCGTGAAGGGTTGTCGCGAATGACGCTCTTGATGCTCCCGTCGGCGTGAGCCTGGTCGATCGTCTCGCGGACGTCTCGCTGGATCTTGCGGAAGTCCGGCTTCTCCCCGCGTTCCTCCAGAAGGTCGATGATCGAAAGGTAGAGATAGACCTCCGGAAGATGAAAGAGGGTGTCGACCGAGGAGTAGTTCTTCGAGGAAAGGCTGACGCGGCGGCGGCGGTAGAGCCCGAGTTTCTCCCGCGAGAGCTCCTTCCGCCCGTGGAACGCCCGGGTGACGAAGTTGTGATAGTCCATCTTAAGGATGTTCCCCCGGAGATGGTCGATCACGAGACCGCGGATCACGAACTCCGGGTCGTAGCGGATCGAGGCGATCGCGGCCGGGTAGCCGCGCTTCCGGACAAGCCTCTGCTGGGTGACCCGGAACGCGAGATCCTCGACCGGCACGGGATCGTAGTGCGCGAGGGTGTGGTCGAGGTCGAAGCCGATGGCGCCGATCGACTTGAGCCGGAGGTTGCGGTTCACGAAGACCCGCCGGCGCCGCGGGATCCGCCTCTCCTCCGCGGAGGAGACGGCGGGGAAGAGGCGCTCGAACGGGCCCTTGTCGTTTGCCATCGACGGACTCCTCGCGTTCGTGACGGGTGTCGAGCGTAAACCAGCAAGCAGGGCGGGGCAAGGGCCGGGGAAGTCCCTTCTTCGCGGGGGGGCATCCGGGCGGGCGCGGCTCGATTCACGCGTACTCGATCGCTTCTTCTTCTCCTCGCATCACGCGAAGCGCCCCTTCGGCGAGCGCCTGAAGCTCGTCCTCACCCGGGTAGACGGCAAGCGGGGCGATCCACTTCACCCGCCTCGAGAGCGCCTCGACGACCTCGGAGGCGTGCGCCATGCCGCCCGTGAGAAGGACCGCGTCGACCCTCCCCTCGAGGACGGTCGCCGCCGCGCCGATCTCCTTCGCGATCTGATAAATCATCGCGTCGAAGACGAGCCCCGCCCTCGCGTCGCCCGAGGCGATCCGATCGAGCACCTTGCGGACGTCCTTAGTTCCCAGATAGGAAGCGAGGCCCCCCTTCCGGAAGATCATCGCCGCGATCTCCTTCTCCCCGTGCATTCCGGAGAAGCAGAGCTCGACGAGCTTCATCACGGGGAGGGTTCCGGAGCGCTCGGTTGAGAAGGCGCCCTCCTCCATCGAGTTCGTCGCGTCGACCATCTTCCCCCCCTCGTGCGCCGAGACGGAGATGCCGCTCCCGAGGTGAGCGACGACGAGGCGGAGGTCCCGGTAGCGCGCCTTCTTTTCCCGCGCGTGGCGCTTGGCGACCGCCTTTGTGTTCAGCGCGTGAGAGAGGCACTCTCGATCGAGCCCGTCGAGCCCGGAGAGACGTGCCACCGGGGGCCACTCGTCGACGCTCACCGGATCGACGATGAACGCCCGGCAGCGCGGAGCCTCGGCGGCGAGGGCTCTGGCCATCGGCGCCCCGAGGTTCGACGCGTGATCGCCTCGCCTCGCCTCCCGGAGGTCGGCGAGCATCTTCTCGTTGATCGCGTAGGTCCCGCTCGCGAGGGGCTCGAGAAGCCCGCCCCGCCCGACAACGGCGTCGAACGCTCCCGCGTCCACCGCTCTGTCCCGGAGCAGCGCCCGCACCTTTCCGAGGCGGAGCTCCAGCTGGTCGACCAGCGGGCGGCCGGCGAAGTCCCCGAGCTCCGTCTTGTCGTGCCGCAGGTTCTCCTTGAAGAGCGCGCGGTCGTCCTCGAACACGCCGAACTTGGTCGACGTGGATCCGGGATTCAGGGCCAGGATGAGAACGTGGTCCTTCTCAGCCATGGATGATCACCCCCAGCGCCACGGCGTTCAGCTTGTCCTCGGCGCTCTCCACCCGCGACGGAATGAGAACAGGGACGCGCGCCCCCATGATCACGTGCCCGCACGCGGATCCGCCCAGATACTTGACCGCCTTGCCAAGCAGGTTCCCCGCCTCGATGTTCGGAACGACCATGATGTCCGCCCGCCCGGCGACCGGAGAGCGGATCCCCTTCGCCTCCGCCGCGGAGACGAGGAGCGCGTTGTCAAGGGCGAGGGGCCCGTACACCTCGCACTCCCCGAGCTCCCCGCGCTCCCCCATCTCGGTGAGCGCCTTCGCATCGAGCGTGGAGGGGAGCTTCTCCGAGACCGCCTCCGTCGCGCTCATGATCGCGACCCGCGGTCTCTCGAAGCCGAGCGCGTGGAAGACCCGCACCGCGTTCCGGACGATCTCCCTCTTCTGTTCGAGCGTCGGGAGCACGTTGAGCCCGCCGTCGGTCATGCCGACCAGCCTCCGGGTCCCGCTGGTCCGGTCCTCGTAGAGGAGCACGTCGCTGAGGACGCGGCCGGTCCGAAGCCCCTTCTCCTTGTCGAGGACCGCGCGGAGAAGCTGATCCGTTCGGAGATGCCCCTTGAGAAGGACCGCCGCCTCGCCCCCGCGCGCGAGGGCGACCGCGGCGGCCGCCGCCTCGTCGGGGCCCGCGGCCGCGATGAACCGCGCTTCCTCCGCGAGACCGCGCTCGCCGGAGGACTCCATCCTCTCCCGGATCTTCCCCTCGTCGCCGATGAGGATCGCCTCCGCGATCCCGAGCGCGACCGCCTTCGAAATGGCCGAGAGACCGACCTCGTCGGCGGCGTCGACGACGGCCACCGGTCTCCGGCCGAGGGCCTTCGCCCGTTCAATCAGCTCGGCGAAGCCGGACATCGGCCGCTTCGGAGAGGGGTTCGCGTTCATGCACGAAGACTCCTTTCCGTTCAATTGACCAATCGGTGTCTTGAATCCGGGGTGTTCCGCTCGCGCGCGGACCGGCCTCCCGCGGCGCTCCCCGCGGGGAGACCGGCCCCTCTCTCGTGCGCTACCGGACGAGTAGCATCTTCCGGGTCTCTCCGTAGCGGTCCGCCGTCATCCGGGCGAAGTAGACTCCCGAGGAAACCGGGGCCCCCCGCCCGTCCAGGCCGTTCCAGGAGACCGAGTGAAGCCCGCGCCCGCGCTCCGCGTCCAGGAGCCGCGCCACCCGGCGGCCCGCCGTGTTCAAGACATCGAGCGTGACGCGCCCCGGATCGCTCAGCCGGAAGAAGATCGCTGTTTCCGGGTTGAACGGGTTCGGCCGGTTCCCGAGAAGAACCGCCCGCGCGGCCGGCGAAGGAGCGGCCGCCACGGCGGTCGGGTCGCCGATGAGAAGATCGAGCCCCATGAAACCGAGATAGCTCGTCACCCACGCCTGATCCATCGTGTCCGTGTCGGCCGGCTGCGCCTGGATGCCGCCGTCGTCGTCCGTGTCGAAGGAGCGGAGGTAGTCCGTCATGTTCAGATGGCGGGTCCCCCAGACCGGGTCGCCGGTCGAGACCTCGAGACGCTTCATGCCCAAAGCGTACCACCCGTTCCACGCGTTCTCCCAGCTGCCCGGATCCGCGATCGTGTCCATCTCGGCGACGTGGCCGGCGACCCAGAGCGACTCCTCCTCCGGATGATAGCGGAAGTAGGACTCGAGAAGACCCCACATCACCGCTCCGCCCGACATCGCCCACTCCTCGTTCGAGAGAACGAGCGGGTCGGCGTCCGCCCAGTTCTTCACGCGGTTCCCGCGGCGCTCGGCGGTTTCGATCCAGTCCGAGTTCCCGCGCCGCACCCCATACTCGTAAAGGTTTCCCGCCGCCCAGGCGAGAACCGGCGGGTTGACGAGGTTGTAGAAGCCCTCCGTTCCCGTTCGGGCGAGGTTGTGGGTGTTGAGGTATCCGGCGCACGAGTCCGCGTAGCCCACATAGGACGAGTCGCCGAAGACCTCCAGATACTTCATTTGCGCGCGGAGGGCCCACCCGCAGTTGTAGATCCGGTAGTAGCCGGCGACAACGTCGCCGCCGCCCTCTTCATTGTAGGCGGGATGGTTGAGGACATAGGTCCAGGAGGCGGCGAGGTTGCCCATGAGCGAGGAATCGCCCGTCAGCTCGAAGAAGCGCGAGAAGAACCAGATCGACTCCGACGTGTTGTCGGTCTGGATGATGTCGAGAAGGTGCTCCGCCTCGCGGATCCCTCCGTACTCCGGATCGAGGGTGTCGGAGACCTGCATCGAGGCGACGAACCCGGCGGCGAGCTCGAAGTCGGCGAGGTCGTCCCCGCTGAAGAAGAAGCGCGTGCCGGGGAAGGGCGGCCTCTCCCCCGCCTCGAACGCGGCGCGGGCGCGGGCCGCGTCCTCCGGCGTCCAGGGAACGGTGGAGAACGCGGGGAGAGCGGCGAGAAGAACGGCGAAGAGAACGAGAAGGACGCGGCGCATGTCGGACCTCGCTTTCCGGGGAAGGCCTGTCGATACCCTGTGCCTGGCAACAGCTTTATTTTATCAGAAACGAAGGCCTCTTGCACCGGTTCTCGGGCGCCGCCGCCTCGTCCCCGACGGGCGGCCCGGGCCGATCGAGGCCGGCACGGGCCGGCGACGCGCCGCTTGACCCTGCCCGCCGCCGCTGGTAGCCTGATGGCCCGTTTCCGCGGGTCGCCGCGACGCGGATACCGGGCAACTCTGAAACGCATCGGGAAGAACCGGAGCGCCTGAGGGCGGTTCCACGGAGGGATTCTTGTTCTCTCACCGTTCGAGAACGGCTATCGGTCTCGCGCTCCTCGCCCTCCTCGCTCTGCCCGCCGTCCCGCTCTCGTCTCTCGAAGACTCGGTCCCCCTCCTTCCGCGCCTCCTCGAGCCGGAGGACGGGTTCTCGATCCGCGCGGGCGAGGCGGTCCTCCGCTGGAGCGGCGTCCCCGGGGCGGCGGGCTATCACGTCTTTGTCGCGCCCCGCCCGTTCGACCCGCCTGCCGATCGTTCCGCGATCGAGGAGGATTGGACGCACCTCGAAACCGCGCAAAACTGGATTCCGGTGAGCCGGCTCGACCTCCCCTCGGGCGGGAGCGGGCGCTGGTTTTGGTCGGCGGCGATCGATCGAGGGGGCGCTCTCCACTCGCCGGCCCCCCGCTCGTTCCGCCTCTTCCACCCGCCGGCCGCCGCGCCGGCGCCGATTCGACGGGGCGCCGCGCGGAGGGAGGAGAGGGGATCGCGCCACGGGTCCGTTCGGCTCTCGAACGGGGAGATCACGACCGGCGTCCCTTCGAAAGGGGACGCGACGGGCACCTATCGGTACTGGATCGTACGCTTCGAGGGACCGATCCGAGAGGAGTGGAAGAAGGCGATCGAAAGAGACGGAGTGCGCGCGGCGGGCTACCTCCCGGACGACGCGCTCGTCGTTCGCGCCTCGCCCGGGGACGCGGAGCGATTCCTCACGTCCCCGGGGGTCGACTGGATCGCTCCCTACGAGGAGCGCTTCAAGATCGAGCCCTCTCTCTTTTCTCGGGCGGCCGGAGAAGAGGGAAGGGTCGCCGTCCTCTTCTTCCCCGGCGAGGACGCCGGTCGGACGGCCGATTCCCTCGCCGGCGCCGGGCTTGATGTGATTGAAACTTCAATTGATCTCCTCGTTCTCCGCGCCGGCCCGGATGAGGTCCGCCGGCTCGCCGTGCTCCCCGGGGTCCGCTGGATCGAGCCCTACCGGGAGCCTCTCTTTTTCAACCAGGCCTGCCAATGGGTCGTGCAGAGCGGCCTCGCCGGGGTTCGGAGCATCTGGCAGCGCGGGCTTCGCGGCGGTGGCGGGCTCCTCTCGGCCTGCGACAGCGGTCTCCGCACGTCGCACCGGATGTTCTTCGACGAGCTCCGCTCCATCACCGGATACGGGGACTTCCCCGACCACCGCAAGGTCGTCGCCTATCGGAAGGCGTGCGACTCCCCCCTGATCGTCTTCGGAGACGATCCCGGCGCCTGGTACCACGGCACCCACACCGCCTGCACGCTCGCGGGGAACGACAGCACGTTCGGCGCGAGCGGGCTCGACGGCATCGCTCCCGACGCCCGCCTCTTCTTCGTGGACGCGGGCGGGACATCGAACATCGTTTACACGCCCGCCGACCTCGCCGATCTCTTCCGGCCCGTCTACGAGGGGAACGACGCGGGCGGCCCGCGGATCATGTCGAACTCGTGGGGGGTCCTCGGCGGGGGAGCGTACGACTTCCGCTGCGAGCAGCTGGACCGCTTCGTCTGGGAGCACAAGGACTTCCTGATCGTGTTTTCCAACGGGAACGGCTGGGTCCCGAACTCGGTCGCCTCGCCCGCGGCGAGCAAGAACTGCGTCGGGGCGGGCGGGACCGGGAACGGGTCGGAGGCGAACCTGATCTACGCGGGGACCAGCCGGGGTCCGACCGACGACGGGCGCGTGAAGCCGACAATCTGCGCCCCCGCGCGGCTCGCCTCCGCCTCCGGCGCCACGGACGATTCGTACCAAACGCTCGAGGGGACGAGCATGGCCGCCCCCTCGATCGCGGCGAGCGCGGGCCTCGTCCGCCAGTACTTCATCGAGGGATGGTACCCCTCCGGGGTGAAGGGCGCTTCGGTCTCTCTCGCCCCCTCCGCCGCCCTCCTCCGCGCAATGCTGGTGAACGGCGGCGTGTCCGACATCACGGGCCACACGATCCCTTCGTTCGACATCGGCTGGGGAAGGCTCCGCCTCGAGGACGTCCTCTTCTTCACCGGAGAAACCAGGCGCCTCGCCGTCGTCGACGAGACGGCCGGACTTCTCACCGGTGAAACGGATGTCTATCAAGTAACGGTCGCCTCCTCGAGCCAGCCCCTGAAGGCGACGCTCGTGTGGACCGACTTCCCCTCCTCTCCGGCGGCCTCGCGGAACCTCGTGAACGATCTCGATCTGGTCCTGCGGCGCGGAGGCGCGGCCTTTCTCGGAAACGTCTTCTCCGGAGGAGTCTCGGTCGCAGGGGGCATACGGGACTCGGTGAACGTCGAGGAGTGTGTTCTCGTCGCCGGCCCGGCGACGGGAGAGTGGACAATCGAGGTCGCCGCCTCCGCGGTCCCCTTCGGCCCCCAGCCGTACGCTCTCGTGGTCACGGGAGCCCTCGACGCGGGGGCAGGCTCGATCTCGTTCGACCGGAACTCCTACGGGGGGGCGGATACGATCGCCGTTCGGGTCGAGAAGGCGGGCGCGGCGGAGGCGGTCGTCTCGCTCTCCTCGGACACGGAAACGGAGCCGGAGAGCCTCGCGCTTTCGGGGGGCGGCGGCCTCTTCTTCGGAGCGCTCCGGACGACGACCGGAGAGCCGGTTCACGGAGACGGGCGTCTTTCGGTGAGCCACGGCGACTCGATCCGCGCGGAGCACGAGGGGCGCACGGCCGCGGCGGCGGCGTACCTTCGCGGCCCCGTCGTCCTCCCCCCCTCCGCGGGCGCTCCCGACGACGCCTCCGCCCTCGTCCGGTGGGAGACGGACATCCCGTCCGATTCGCGCGTGTTCTTCGGCCTCTCGCCGTCGCTCCTCGCCGACACGATCTCCTCGCCCGATCTCCTCCTGCTCCACGAGGTCGCGGTCCCGGGGCTCCTACCGGAGACCACGTACTTCTTCGCGGTCTCCTCCGCCGACTTCCGCGGCAACCGGACCGTCGACGACGGCGGCGCGGGAGGGTATCGGTTCACGACGGGAAGACGGGCGGACGTTCTCGTCGTCATCGGGGACGCGACCTTCGAAGATGCGGATCGATATCATTCGGCTCTCAATCGTTTCAAGTGGCTCGGGAGGGTCGTCGCGGGGTCGATCCCTCCCGTCGGCGACCGCTCGGCCGGCCTCCGCAGCCACCCCGCCGTCTGGTGGCAGGCGGGATGGGAGGAGTACCCCCCCTTCTCCGGCGCGGGGATGGAAGCGATCGACCGCTATCTCTCCGGGGGAGGCCGCCTCGCCGCGGTCTCTCACGACGCCGCGTGGGCGTTCGGCGACCCGTCCTCCCCGTTCTGGTCCGAGGAGAACGAGGACTGGCTCGAGCGGAACCTCAAGGCCGCTTTCGCCGGCGAGCCTTCGTTCTGGAACATCGTCTTCGGCGCCCAGAACGACCCGATCAGCGGCGCCTACACGTTCGGAATCTCCTACACCCCGATCAGGAGCGGCGGCGCGGGGGACGAGACTCACCGCGCGACGGGCGGGGCCTCGATCGACTCCGTCTGGAGCGACAACGCGGGAGGCGGGATGATCGGCCTCCGGTGGGTGAACGGCTCCGTGTCGGGCGACCCGGACAGCGCCGTGTGGGGAGGAACGAAGTCGCGCGGCGCGACCTTCTGCTTCGAGTGGTCGCGCCTCAACGCGTCGAACGAGGACGACTACACGCGCGCCGCCGTCCTCGACAAGACGGTCCGGTGGCTCATCGGGCGCGATCACCCGGACGTCTCTCTCACGACGTACGGAAGCGGCGGCACGATCACGGCCTCGCCGGCGGTGATCGGTTGGACCGAGACGACCTACGGGGGGGCGGGCGTGGGAGAGAGGCGGATCGAGTGGAGCGGGGACGGCGGCGCTTCGTGGAACACGGTCGAGGCGAACGCCCCGCCTGCGCCGTACGCGTGGGACCTCGCCGGGGTGCCGAACGGAACGACGCTCCGTGTCCGCGTTCTCGTTTCTGACGGGGGAAGCCCCCCGCTGTCGGGAATGGACGAATCGGACGCGGACATCGTGCTCGCGATCCCCGGGAACGACCCTCGCGGGCCCTCGGTGATCGCCGGGAGCCCCGCGGTCTCCCCCGATCCGATCCCCTGGG
>JBDRFQ010000257.1:0-2326 GCA_043818685.1 Candidatus Eiseniibacteriota bacterium | reverse complement strand
CGAGCCCCTCGCGGTCTTTCTCGACCTCGCGCTGCTCTCTCTCCTTCTCGCGGCCGAGGAGAAGAGGAGTTCTCTTCTCTGGCTCGCCGCCGGCCTTCTTCTCGGTCTCTCGGCGGCGGCGCGTCCGAACATCCTCCTCTTCGCGCCGGCGATCCCGATTTGGCTCTTCCTGGTCCGCGGGAGGAAGCCGTGGGGAGATGTCGCACGCCCGGCGCTCCTCGTCGCGCTCGGGACGGCGCTGGTCCTCGCGCCGATCACCGTTCGAAACGCCCGCGAGGGGAACGACCTCGTATGGATCGCCTCGCAGGGCGGGATCAACTTCTATCTCGGGAACCACCCCGGCGCGGATGGATGGAGCGCGACCGCGCCCGGGATCCGGAAGGACTGGCGCGGTGGGATCGAGGACTCGCGCCTCCTCGCCGAGCGGGCTCTCGGGAGGAAGCCGAGGGATTCGGAGGTCTCCTCGTACTGGTACGGACGCGGGAAGACCTTCATCCGAGAGAACCCGAGGGAGGCGGCTCTCCTCTTCCTCAAGAAATCCTACCTCCTTCTGCACGGGGCGGAGCCGTCGAACAACTACATCATCGAGTTCGCCGCCCGCTACTCGCGGCCCTTCCGCGCTCTCCCCCTCCGCTTCGGGCTGGTCGTTCCTCTCGCGATCGTCGGGATGCTGTTCGCGAGGTGGGACCGAAGGCGAATACTGCTGCTCCTCTTTCTCGTCTCGTATTCCGTTTCCATCGTGCTCTTCTTCGTCTGCTCGCGGTACCGCATGCCGCTCGTCCCCGTCCTGCTCCTCTTTGCCGCGGGCGGGCTTCTCGGTCTCGGCGCGGGCGTTCGGAGGCGGCGCCTCCGCGTTCTGCCCGAGGCCGCTCTTCTGCTCGCTCTCGTGTTCCTGCTGAACCACGACTTCGGGGTCGTCGGGCCCCTCGACTGGGCGCAGGGCTTCCAGGGGGAGGGGATCTCGCTGCTCGAACGGGGCGACCCGGGAGCGGCGGCCGAACGCTTCCGCGAGGTGCTCCGACTCCGCCCGGGCTCGAGCGACGCGGAGCACGACCTCGGGGTGGCGCTTCGCGAGCTCGGGGATCGGGAGGGGGCGGTCGCATCGTTCCGCCGCGTCCTCGCGCTCGACCCGCGCAACGCCGAGGCGTACAACAACCTCGCCCTCACGCTCGCGGCGGAGGGGAGGGGGGCGGAGGCGGAGGAGGCGTACCGGCGCGGGATCGAGGCGGACCCGCGGCATCCCGGGCTCCGCGTCAACCTCGCGCAGCTTCTGCAGGGCGCGGGACGATACGAGGATGCGATTCCGGAGTACCGCTCGTTCCTCCGCTCCGGGATCCGGGACGGGAGGGTTCACGCGAACCTGGGGGTCTGTCTCCTCCGCATGGGGCGGACCGCCGAGGGGGAGGAGGAGCTCAGGACCGGCGCGCGGATGTCGCCGGATCTTTCGGGGCCGGCCCTTCTTCTCGCGGAGCATCTGGCCGCGTCGGGGAGGGGGAAGGAGGCGCGCGCGGTGCTCCTCGACGCGGCCGCCCGCCTGCCGGGCGACCGTGCGGTCGCGGAGGCGCTGTGCGCGTTGGACAACGCTTCCTCGCCGTGATACTCTGCCGTGGCGTTCCCGAGACGGATCCGGAAGCGCGGAGGTTGATTCATGTTTCGACTGTTTGGCTCGGCTCTTCTCTTGGCTTTCCTTCTCCCCTCCGTTCCGGCGGCGGCCGATCGGATCGTGCCCGCGGAGGTCCCGACGGTCGACGAGGCGGTCTCCATGCTCGAGGACGGAGATCGGATCGTGCTCCTTCCGGGCGAGTACCGGGTCTTCGTGGAGCCTCCCCGGGGCATCGATTTCTCCATGGTGGGGAGGGGCGGGCGGGACTCGACGTTCCTGAAGGGGCTGCGCCAAGGCGATCCGATCGTGTTCGCGCAGGGAGAGGGGGAGAGGTGCGTCCTCCGCGGAATCACCTTCGACCGGAGCGACGCCCCTCAGATGTTCGCGGTCCTCGCTTCGGGGAGGCGGATCGCGATCGAGGATTGCCGCTTCATCGCGGGGGCGGGGGCGAGAATCGATTCGTGCACGGGGGTCGTTCGGCGGAGCGAGTTCCGCGGGTGCTTCGACGGGCTCCAGCTGCGCGGTTCGCCGGTTCTTGTCGAGGAAAGCGAGTTCGTCGCCGCCGGCCAGTACGGCATCCTCGCCCGGGGGTCCGAGGCGAAGATCGTCCGCAACGTGTTTCGGGAGGTGGGACACGCCTGTGTTCTCGTCGTCGGCAAGCGCCGGGCCCCTGTGATCGGCGGAAGCCGCGCGAACGGGAACGTCTTCCTTCTCAGCAAGATG
>JBDRFQ010000256.1:0-8699 GCA_043818685.1 Candidatus Eiseniibacteriota bacterium | reverse complement strand
AGCCCCTTCTCGATCAGCCCCGCCTTTTTTTCTCCGACCGATTGAAGGATGAGGTGCTGCACGCCTCGCCCGACGAACGTGCGAACCTCCTCGAGGGAGCGCGGCGGAATGCCGAGCTCCCGAAGCGCGTGGTTCACCGAGGCGGCGATGTCCTCGAGCGTGTCGATGAGCGTGCCGTCGACGTCGAAGAGAACGAAAGTCACAGGACTCCGCGGCGGCTGCGTCCGGCTCACGAGAACCACTTTCTCACGAAGGCGGGATCCTTCATCTTCTCCAGGAACTCCCGGTCCCCCTCGAGGAACGGCTCATCGTCCGCCCCCTCCGTGCTGAACCAGCGGAGAGCGCCGACGCCGATCGCCGACGGCTCGCCCTCCAAGTCTACGATCCGATAGAAATGGAGATCCACTGTCTTCTCCGGATACTCGTGCCGCCCTCTGTCGATCTCGCGGCCGATGCGGGCCTCCACCCCGAGCTCCTCGCGGAGCTCCCGGCGGAGCGCGTCCACGTCCGTCTCTCCCGCCTCGACCTTTCCGCCGGGAAACTCCCATCGTCCCGCGTACGGCTTCCCCTCGGGACGGAGCGCCGCGAGGAAGCGGCCCTCCCGATAGGCGACCCCTGCGACCACTCGGACAAAGGGCTTCGCCCGCGTCATGATCCCGTGACCAGGAACCGGGAAGCGGCGGTCAGCGCGTCCAGGAGCCCGAATCGGAACCCGAAGAGCGCCGTCGGGACGAGGAAGAGGGCGATGAGGACGAGGTGGATCCACGAAAGGGCGGGGAGAGCGGTCTCCCCGGGAGCGGGCGCGTCGAGAAACATCGCCTTGATGACGCGCGCGTAGTAGTAGAGAGAAACGACGGTGTTCAGGACGCCGACGACCGCGAGCCAGTAGATCTCCTTCTCGATCACCGCGCGGAGGACGGCGAACTTCGCGACGAACCCCGCGGTCGGCGGGACTCCCGTGAGCGAAAGGAGGAAGACGGTCATCGCGACCCCGAGGAAGGGCATCTTCCAGCCGAGCCCCCGGAAATCCGCGATCGTCTCTCGTTTCCTCTCGACCGAGAGGGCGATCACCACGAGAAAGGCGCCGAGGTTCATGAACGCATAGACGACCAGGTAGAAGAGAACCGCCTGAACGCCCGTTCCTCCCAGGACGACCGCACCCATGAGCATCGTCCCCGCGTGAGCGATCGAGGAGTACGCGAGCATCCGCTTCAGGTTTTCCTGCCCGATCGCGGCGAGGTTCCCCAGGGTCATCGTGATCGCCGAGACGATCGCGAGAATCAGCGTCCAATCGACCGATCCGATCAGCTGCGCCGAGGACCCTTCCCCCGCGGCGAAGACCGAATGGAAGAAGCGAATGAGAACGGCGAGCCCGGACGCTTTCGGTCCGACGGAGAAGAACGCTGTGATCGGCGTCGCGCTCCCCTCGTATACGTCCGGCGCCCACATGTGGAACGGAACGGCGGCGATCTTGTAGCCGAAACCGGCGAGCACGAAGACGATCGGCACGAGAAGATGGACGACCGGGATCTCCGCGCCGAGGAGCGCCTCTCGCATCTCGAAGAAGTTGATCGAGCCGGTCATCCCGTAGAGGAAGGAGAGGCCGTAGAGCATCGCCCCCGAGGCGGCCGCCCCGTACACGGCGTACTTGAGTGCGGCCTCGCTCGATTTCCGGTCCCCGCGGAGGAACCCGGCCAGGATGTAAGAGGGGAGGGAGACCGTTTCGAGCGCGAGGTAGACGAGCAGCAGGTTCGTCGAGGAGGCGAGGAGGATCATCCCGAACGCGGTCCCGATCACGAGGGAGACGAACTCGCCGTAGTGGAGGCAGACGAGCGGTCTGTACGGGTGGGCGATGAGAAGGATCGCCGCGGTGACCGCGAGGAAGAAGCAGCGGAAGAAGACCGAGAAGGGATCCCACGCGATCGCACCCTCGAAGAGTAGGAGCGGGCCTTCGTATCCGAGGGAGAGGAGCGCGGCGAGCGCGCCGGCAACTCCTGCAATGCCGATGGCGAGCGTCCCGTCGCAGACCGGCGACCTCCGTCCGGTCTCCGGGGGCAAGGCCCCGCTCTCCTTCCGCCCCGCGATGAGCTCGAAGGCGATCACCGCGAGGATCGTCCCGACGAGAATGAGCTCGGGGAGGAAGTAGCGGAGGCTCTCGCCGTTTCCGAGGACCGTTCCGGTCACCGCGCTACCCCCAAACCACGCGCACGAGGTGGTTCATCGACGACTGCATCATTCCGAGGATCGGGTGCGGGTAGAACCCGAGCAGGACCACGAGAGCCGCGAGGGGGGCGAGGGTGAAGACCTCCCTCCCGTTGATCTCGGGGAGCGCCCCGTACTTCTCGTTGAGCGGCCCGAGGAAGATGCGCTGGTAGGTCCAGAGCATGTAGCCGGCGCCGAGCACGATCCCCGACGCGCAGAAAATCGTGAGCTCGGGGAACGCGCGGAAGCCGCCGATCAGGACGAGCGCCTCCGAGATGAACCCCGAGAGCCCCGGCAGCCCGATCGCCGCGAAGAAGGCGAGCGCGGTGAAGGTCCCGTACACGGGCATCCGGGCGGCGAGCCCGCCGAAGCCGACGATCTCGCGGTGATGCGCGCGGTCGTAGATCACCCCGACGAGGAGGAAGAGCATCGCCGTGATCGTTCCGTGGTTGAACATCTGCAGCACCGCCCCGTTCATCCCCTGGGCGGTCCCGGAGGCCATCCCGAGGAGCACGAAGCCCATGTGGCTGATCGAGGAGTACGCGATCAGCTTCTTGAGGTCCTTCTGTGCCATCGTGCAGAGCGCGCCGTACACGATGTTGACGAGCGCGAGCGCGGCGAGCGCCGGAGCGAACCAGCGGGACGCCTCGGGGAGGATCGGGTAGCTGATCCGGAGCATCCCGTACGTTCCCATCTTGAGGAGGACGCCCGCCAGAATGACGGAAACCGGCGTTGGCGCCTCCACGTGCGCGTCCGGGAGCCAGGTGTGGAACGGGAATACCGGCACCTTGATCGCGAAGCCGATGAAGAGGCCGACGAAGATCACCTTGCCGAACCCGAGCGCCGCTCCGAAGAGATCGATCGAACCGGACTCGACGGCGCCGTTCATCAGGCGGACCATGTCGAATGTGTGCCCGCCCTTGAAATAGAGGGCGAGAACGCACAGAAGCATGAGCACCGAGCCGAACAGCGTGTAGAGGAAGAATTTGATTGCCGCATAAACTTTACGCGGCCCGCCCCAGACGCCGATGAGGAAGTACATCGGGAGGAGCATCACTTCCCAGAAGAGGTAGAAGAGGAAGAAGTCGAGCGCGCAGAAGACGCCGAGCATGCCGACCTCGAGAAGGAGGAACATCGAGAAGTAGCCGCGGAGGCCGCGGTCGATGCCGAACGAGGCGAAGATGCAGAGGAACGAGAGGAGGGCGGTGAGGAGGACCATCGTGACCGAAAGCCCGTCGATCCCCATGAAGTACTCGATGGAAAACGACTCGATCCACGGCCTTCGCACCAGGAACTGGAACGAGCCGGGATCGTTGATCCCCGCGAGAGTCCGGTCGAACGCGCCGTAGAGGTAGACGGAGAGGACGAGGGGAACGAAAGCCCCCGCCGCGGCGGTCCACCGGATCGCGCTTTTCCGGTTCTCCGGAAGGAGAAGGAGAATCGGAATGAAGAGGAGCGGCGAGAACGTGATCCACGTCAGGATATCCATACGCTTACGGTCCCTCTCTTCCATCCGCGGGGAGTTTTCTCCCCCCGCGGGCTCATGCCCTTCCTCCCAGGCCGAGGTAGAGGGCGATCAGCACGAGGATCCCGCCGAAAACGACGAGAACATAGCTCTGCACCGCGCCGGTCTGGATTCTCCGGGCGCGCCTCCCGAGCCCGATGGTGCCGTTCGCAAGCGCGTTCACGAGCCCGTCCACGAGCACGAGATCGAGCCACCCGGAAAGGAGCGAGACGATTCGCGTGATCCAGCCGGAGAAGTTCACGAGGCCGTCGATCACGAAATCGTCGAACAAGCGAAGGGCGCTCGAGAGAAGGAGAACGCCGCGGACGGCCGTCGCTTGGTAGATCTCGTCCACATAGTACTTGTTCATGACCAGGCGATGGAGAACGCGCGCGCGGCTCACGAGGCGGCCGGGCAGCTCGGGCCTTCTGATATAGAGATGATGGGCGAGGGCGATCCCCGAGAGCGCGAGGAGGACCGAGGCCGCCATGAGGACGTACTCGAGCGCGGGGTCGCCGTGACCCTCTCCCGCTTCGTGCGTCCCGGCGTGCGTCGCGTCCCGCCGGAGGGACTCGCCCGCGGGTCCCGGCGCGATCTCCTCCGAACCCGCCCCGCCCGCCTCCGTGCGCGCGAGCACCGCTCCCGTCTCAGCCTCCATGTCCCAATCGAGAATCGTCCTTCCGTGCGCCTCCGACGGCGCGACGACGGGAGCGAGATACTGATCGAAGTGGTTCCCGCCCCTCAGCGCCTCGGGGATCCCGACCCATCCCCCGACGACGGAGAGGAACGCGAGGATCACGAGCGGTGCCGTCATGACCCGCGGCGACTCGTGGATGTGCCGCTTCGTCTCCTCGTCCGCGCGGCACTCCCTGAAGAAGGCGAGGAAGATCAGGCGGAACATGTAGAAAGCGGTCATCCCCGCGCCGACGGCGCCGCACAGCCAGAGCGCCCAGTGCCCATGCGGCCCCGCGAAGGCGCTCCAGAGGATCTCGTCCTTCGAGAAGAAGCCGGAGAAGCCGGGGATCCCCGCGATCGCGAGGGTCGCGAGGAGCATCGCGAGGAACGTGACGGGCATCTTTCCCTTGAGCCCCCCCATCTTTCGGAGGTCTTGCTCCCCCCGGAGCGCGTGGATCACGGAGCCCGCCGAGAGGAAGAGGCAGGCCTTGAAGAACGCGTGCGTCATGAGATGGAAGATTCCGGCCGCGAACGCGCCGACCCCGACCCCGATCATCATGTACCCGAGCTGGCTCACCGTGGAGTAGGCGAGCACCTTCTTGATGTCGGTCTGCGCGAAGCCGATCGTGGCGGCGAAGACCGCGGTCGCCGCTCCGACCACCGCCACCACCGCGAGCGCATCGGGAGCGAGTGAGTAAAGGAAGCTCATGCGGGCGATCATGTAGACGCCCGCCGTGACCATGGTGGCGGCGTGGATGAGCGCGGAGACCGGAGTCGGGCCGGCCATCGCGTCCGGAAGCCAGACGTAGAGAGGGATCTGCGCGGACTTCCCCGCCGCCCCGACGAAGAGGGCGATCCCGATGAACACGAGCGCGGGCGCGCCGAAAATCGTGTCTCCCTGGAGGGCGTGGATCCCCTGCGCCATCGCGTAGAAGTTCAGGGAGAAGAGGCCGTGCTTCGCGAGGTGCCACCAGAGCGCGATGATGCCGACGAGAAAACCGAAATCCCCGATCCGGTTCACCAGAAACGCCTTCATTCCGGCGATCGCCTTCTCCCGGTCGGTGAACCAGAACCCGATGAGGAGGTACGAGCAGAGACCGACCCCTTCCCACCCGACGAAGAGGAGCAGGAGGTTGTCCCCGAGGACGAGCACGAGCATCGAGAAGACGAAGAGGTTCAGGAAGGAGAAGTACCGGTAGAAGCCGCGGTCCCCGCGCATGTAGCCGATCGAGTAGAGATGGATGACGGCGCTCACGCCGGTCACGACGAGGGCCATGACCGCGGAGAGGGGATCGACGAGGAGGGTGATCGGAACGCGAAGGTCGCCCGCCTGGAACCACGTGTAGATCCGGTCCGCGGCCGCCCCGCCGCCTGCGCGGAGGAAAAGGACCGCGTGCAGGGCGAGAAGGAAGGAGGCGGCGACCGTGGCGCACCCGACCGCCGCGATCGCTTTCTCCCCGAAGCGTGCCTGGATCCCCCTTCCGAAGAAGCCGTTCCAGGCGGCGCCGAGAAGCGGGAGGAGAACGATCCACTTCAGGGTGTCGAGCTCGGGGATTCTCGCAGCGGCTTCGTGCATCGGCTAGCCCTTCAGCTCCCGCAGGCGGTCGGCGTCGATCGACTCGACCTGCCTGTAGATGGCGATGATGACCGCGAGGAGAATCACCGCCTCCGCAGCGGCGAGCACGATGATGAAGATCGCGAAGATCTGCCCGTCGAGCGGGTGCGTGCCCGCGGCGTTCTTCACGAAGCGTCCGAAGGCGACGAAGTTCAGCGCCGCCGCGTTCAAGAGGAGCTCGATCCCCATCAGGATCGCCACCGCGTTTCTCCGGCTCGCGATCGTCACGAAGCCGAGGGCGGCGAGGATCGAGCTGATGAGGAGGTACGACTCGAGCCGGTTCATCGGAGCTCCTTTCGCGCGACCGCGACGGCCCCGATGAGGACGGTGAGGAGCACGACCGACGCCACCTCGAAGGGGAGGAGGTGGCGCGAGAGGAGGAGGTTCCCGAGCACGCGGATCGTCGGCTCGGCCGGCCGGTCCTCGGCGAGCGGCCAGGAAACCCCGACGGCGAGAACGAGAAAGAGAACGGCGAACAGGGCTGCGCCGACGACGAGAACCGGGGGAAAGGCGAAGCGGCCGGTCGCGACGGCGGGGGTGTAGGTCTTTTGCGTGAAGAGAACGCCGAAGAGGATGAGGACGAGGATCCCGCCGACGTAGAGCAGGATCTGGAGTATCGCGAGAAAGTCCGCTGCGAGGAAGCCGTAAAGCCCGGCCATCCCGACGAGGGTGAAGAGGAGCGCGAAGGCCGAGTAGATGAGGCTTCGGGAGAAGGCGACGACGAACGCGGGGACGACGGTCATGAGGGCGAGAAGAACGAAAAAGAGATCGCTCGGCTTCATTCCCCATTCCCCTCCTTCGGCTCCGGCTCGCCCGCCGGAGGGTCCGTTTCCTTTTCCGGCGCCGGCTTCGCCCCGGCCTCGGCCTTCTTCTTCGCCTTCTCCGCCTGCTCCTTCTCGAACTCCTCGCCCTTCCGGAGAACCCGCTCCCGTGCCTCGGGAGTCACGAATCGGAGGTGGAGGCGCGAGAGGTCGTCCGTTGCCCCCTCGAACTCCTTCGTGAAGCGGATCGCCCCGGTCGGGCAGGGCTCGACGCAGAGCCCGCAGTACATGCACTTGTAGAGGTTGATGTCGAAGCGGGTCGGCTCCTTCACGCGCGCCGTTTCCTTCCCGTCGACGCCGGTCACCGAGTCCTTCGGGATCCTCACGTCCTCGATCACGATGCACTCGATCGGACAGTCCTTCTCGCACGCCCGGCAGCTGATGCAGATATCCAAATCCACCTCGAGGTGCCCGCGGTAGCGGTCGGGAAGAGTCTCCTGGATCCGCTTCGGGATCCGGTCCGGGTACTGCACCGTGATCGGCTTTCGGAAAAGATGGGAAAACGTGACCGCCATCCCGTCGAAGATCGAGACGCACGCCTGACGGATGTTGTCCACGTAGTCGATCATCACGCCCTACGCGATCCACTTGAGGTCGAGGCGTTCCACCCCCGCCTCTTTCAGGTTCATGCGCACGCGAAGCCCGAGGAGCACCAGAAGAGAGAGGCCGAGGAGGACGAGGAGCCAGGAGGCGACCCGTCCCGCGGCGCTTCCTTCGGGAACGACCATCATCCACACCGCGGTCCCGAGAACGTTGAGGAACGAAAGCGGGACGAGGTACTTCCAGCAGAGGAGCATCATCTGGTCGACCCGGAGGCGCGGCAGCGTCCAGCGGATCCAGATGATGACGAAGACGAGGGCGAGCGACTTCGCCGCGAACACGGCGATCTGGAGGATCGTGAGCAGAACACCCTCGGCGACCGGGGGGACGTTCCAGCCCCCGAGAAACGCGACGTTCACGATCGATCCCACGACATACAGGTTCGCCCACTCGGCGAGCATGAAGAAGGCGAAGCGCATGCCGGAGTACTCGGTCGAGTAGCCCGCCACGAGCTCCGATTCCGCCTCGGGGAGGTCGAAGGGGGTGCGGTTTCCCTCGGCGAGGTTCGCGATGAAGAAGAAGAAGAAACCGGCGAAGAGAAACGGATTCCGGAAGAGAAACCAGTCTGCGGGGTTCCACCCCTGGGCGCGAATGATTCCTTGAAGGCTCAATGTTCCGGCGGCGAGAATCACCGAGAGGAGCGAGAGCGCTCCGGGAATCTCGTACGAGATGATCTGCGCCGCCGACCGCATCCCGCCGAGGAGCGACCACTTGTTGTTAGACGCCCACCCCGACATGATGATCCCGAGCGGGACGAGGGATGTGATCGCCATGACGTAGAACGCGCCGACGTCGAGGTCGGCGATGACGAGGTGCTCGGAGAAGGGGAGGACCGCGAACGCGCCGAAGAGCCCGGAGAAGACGAGGTAGGGGGCCGCGACGAACAGGACGCGGTCCGCGTCCTCGGGGATGAGATCCTCTTTGAGGATGCACTTCAGGCCGTCGGCGACCCACTGGAGGATCCCCTGCGGCCCGACCCGGTTCGGGCCGACGCGAGACTGCATCCGGGCGGCCACGCGGCGCTCCACCCAGGAGACGATCCCGGTGAACGGGGTCACCACGACGAGGAGAAGGGCGACGGCGAAAAAGAGCATCCCGGCGAAGTAGACGAGCTCTACGGTCCCCTCGGCGGTCCACCCGCGGCTCGCGATGATGCGGTCGAGCAGCTCCTGCACGTTTCCCCTCTTGTCCCTACCTGTCGATCTCGGGCGCGACCACGTCGAGGCTCGCGATGAGCGCCACGATATCGGCGACCATGAGGCCCGGCGCGATCTTCTCCACC
>JBDRFQ010000255.1:0-3533 GCA_043818685.1 Candidatus Eiseniibacteriota bacterium | reverse complement strand
TCGTCCAGGGGCCGCGACGCTCGCTCATATGCCTGGGTGCCCGAATACGGAGGGTCGACGTACACCACGTCCCCCTCCACATCCCGCAGGAACTCGAACACGTCCTGCTGGTGACACACGTTCGCGTGCCCATTCCCGAATACCCCTCGATTGATCGCCTTCCGTATCGGCTCAGCTACGCGCACGGGGTGCCGGGGGATACCACGGGCGAACACGTCCCGGGTGTAGTTCGGGTTCATGGCCTCGTAATCACCCGCCTCGATCTGATGGACGATGGTCTTGGCACCCCAATTGCCCATGGGCCTGAGCCGCAGCGCGTACTTCACGATGAGCAGCAAGGAGAGCCATCGTTTCGGACCTTCCAACTTCTTGGCGTTCGCCAGGGCCAGATCCAGGAATCGCGCATGGCGCGTCGAGAACGTGTCCGGCGCAAGGTGCGTCTCCGCGTACCCCGGTCCGTCGTCCGTCGGGACGCACAGCCTCACGAAATCGTCGTAGGTCAACAGCACGTGATCGTTCTCGATCAACGAGCGGCCCACGATCGCGGCCCGATCAGCCACGTCGTTGGAGACCACCCGGTAGCCCCTGGCCTTCGCGTACAAGGAAACCGACCCACCACCAAGAAACGCATCGACGAACACCGGCGCCTCGTCGGGCGACGGAGCGTCTCGGAAGATCGCGCCCAGCAAACGGCGCTTGCCGCCGAGGTACGCGGGCAACGCTTTGAAGATTTGCAACCCCACCCCCATCACCTCCCCATCTCGCGAAGGCGGCCAAGGATCGCCTCGTTCAAGAGACGTGCGCCCGTTTCATTGATCGGGTTCCAAACGCGGTGCGGAGAGCCACTACGCGATCGTGTCACCGGGTACGTCAGATACAGGTCACGATTGCGGCCTCGGCGAATCGCGATGTCGTTGAGATAGAAGGCGCCGAGCAATAGGCAAGACGCGAAACCCAGGAGTCCGTCCTTCTCTTGATCCAGCATCCGAAAGCGAATCTCCGAGATCGTGCGCGTGTTCCCCAATTGCTCGCGCACCTCCATTTCCGTAGTGCTCATAGATCGCCCCTTCACCTGGGGTGGTAGCTGTCTGCTCGGGTCTTGTCTGGGTGGTTGGCCGGATCGTGCGTGGAGCCTACGAGAGTCCCGCAGGCATTTGTATAGTGCCAGTCTATCATGGATTTGATAACATTGCGCCCTCCTATCGCTTCGCCCTATTCATCCGCCCTTGCCGTTTGAGGATCGTGACCTCGCGGCAACTCGCGGTGGTGGGGATCGACACATCACGTTTTCTCCGCCTAGCGCCCGCGCTTGGGTTTCTCCCGAGAAGTGCGGGGGGTGCCTCGGTCCGGTGCCGTACCACGCTCACTGGAGTCCGGTGGAACCACTTTGATTACCACTTTGTGCGGCGTTCGCACGGGTCTTGAACGTAGCGAACGCGCACCAAGGTGTGCTCTTCTCTCGGGGGATTGACGAACTTGACAAGAATGGGGACGATTTCTTGTTTACCCCCGGCAGCTTCCGTTACCCGAAGTAGGACAACAGAATCCGGTGCGGCACCTTTGGAATGCATCCGTACCAACCTCTGCTTTTCGCGTTCACTGATACTTTTCATTGCTCCTCCTTCGCATGCACCACTTTCCGAATCCCTAGTTCCGTGCTTTCGAGTAACCGCTGATCCGCCCTTCCACCCGGTAGCCATCGAAGGCTCGGCCGACTGGCCCAAAAGGCCGTCTTGCTCACATTGTCGAGAAGGCGTAGGCGCACCTCGGAGACGACAGGTGCCACGTTCGACCCTTCCTCCATCACAGAAGCGACCACGCCCATCACCTCCTCGTCGGGCGGATGTTCCCATCGTGGGTCTTCTTCCGGATCGAGTGACGGAACGAGACATGGCCGGATCAGGCCGGACGAACTCTCGTGGCGTGAGACCAATCTCCTCATAGCACGGGCGAACGACGGTCGCACGCCGCGGGCCATGATGCCTGTCTCGTGAACTCGCAACCGACTTTCTTCTACTTTCACCCCCCCTCACGCACACACACAGAAAAGGCCATGGAGAGACATGTGCGCATGCATAGGTGAAAGAGTAGAAAGAAGGAGAGAGAGAGTTGTTATATATAGAGTTACGCACTCTACTTTCTTCTCCTTTTTTCACCTTCTTTCCCCCCTCTCGCCCTCGCAAGATCTGACTTCTTTCTCCCGTCCCCCTTCTTTCCCCCTCATTCTTCACCCCGAGGAACTTCCCGTCGTTGCGGAGCCGTTTCCTCGGGGTCCACGAGCCGGTAGTAGTGCCCCGGCCTCCCCGCGGTGGACTCGGTTCGAACCACGATGTCTCCCTGCTCGACAAGGGTCGTCACGAGGCCAAGGAACGTCCTCGCGTCGGTCTTCATCCTCTTCAGCAATACGCTGTGGGGGAGCTCCCGATCCGGCGCGTCACGCAACTTCTGGAGGAACTTCAGGCAGTTCGCGTGAAATGGGTTCTCCGCCACGTGCGCCTGGGCCATGAAGAGCATCCGCCTCGTCTGGTGGAAGACGAAGTTCCTCGCCCACGCGGCGGCGGCTCCGTTGATCTCCGGGTCACGGTGATTGGCGCTCACGGCGTATATCAAGGCGAGCTTGCGCGCGTGTTCACTCACGCGGCCCCACACGGTGGTGCCCACCGGGTCGCAGGCGCCCTCGGCTCTGGCGTACTCGGCCTCCGCTTCCAGGCGGGCCTCGATCAGGACATCCTTGGCCTCACGCGTCTGCGGGACCGTGGCCGGGCCGGGGTGCCATTTCCTCAGATTCCCCGCGCCTGGACGGATTGCCGCCCACCACCGCGCGGTCTCTAGAACGCTGGCAGGCGGATCCTGGATGGCGGGCTCTTGACCGGGTGGCCGCTGGCCGCACTCGAGAATGATCATGCGGGCGAAGAACCCGTTGGTCAGCATGCGCTCCGAGAGGGCCTCGTAGTAGTGGTTCGGGAGAGCCGTTCCGAAGATCACGAGACAGGGCTGGTCGATGGCGCCCGGAGACTCCTTGCCCGCCTTGCGTCGCATCGGGAAGATACTGTTGGCGGTGGAGTACATCGTGAGGAGTGTCCCCATGATGTTCTCGTGCCGAGCGTCCTTCGCCTTGTTGATCGACTGCAGCATCCCGTCGATCTCGTCGGTCTGGAAGAGCATGCACGGCTCTGCGAAGAGCGCGTCTTGAACGCCTTCTCCGGAGGCGAATCGACCGCCGAGGTGCCTCTCTAGCCCGATCGTGTGCAGAATCTCGGTGTTCACCTTTCGGGGTCGATCCTTGCCGGCGGAGGAGTGCGCGAGACCCAGGAGGTAGATGTTGGTGCGATTGTCGCCCGGGTCGCGTACCTTCCGCCCGGCGAGAACCGCCTGGAGCGCGAGCGCCCCCCCGAAGGCCATGAGCCGGTTGGGGTAGGGCGCGGTCGCGAGGCTGTGGTCCATGACCTCGGAGACAAAGCCCGGTACTCGAAGGAGTTCATCCGGGAGGGGCTCGGGATCGGCGGCCGCGGGTGTAGTGTCGGTCGACGGCG
>JBDRFQ010000254.1:0-5284 GCA_043818685.1 Candidatus Eiseniibacteriota bacterium | reverse complement strand
TCCCTCGATTCGTCACGGCGAACCTCACCGGTTGGACGCGATAGAAGTCCCGCGCGTACACGGCGAGCTCGCGATAGAACTCCTTATTCTCAAACAGTCCGGTCGGATGGGGGCCCGGTCCGTCGTAGTCCGGGATCTCCGCGTCGCCCGGCACAGACAAGAGGAGAGGGTTGAGCGTGATCCTCGTTCCGAGAACTGCGCGGTCATCGCCGTCCCCCAACTCGACATGGAGCTCGGGCGCCCTGGGGGTGAACCCGTCGGCCTTGCCCATCCGCGCAACCTCATCAGGGCTTGCCTCGACCGTCGAGCTCCCGCGGCGCATGTAGACCGTGTCCCGCTTCAAGCGCCCGTAGTCTTGCTTCAGGTAGAGAGGGCGTTCCTGCACCGGAATGTGGAGAATGCCGACCGAGAGACCCTCATGTTCCCAGACGATGTAGGAGAACTCGACGGGGCGCTGCGTCTTCGAGCTGATGAACTGCTGGAGGTCGTGGTCGTTGAGATGCCCTTCGACGCCCACGACTCGAGAACGTCCGCCTCTCACCTCCTCGACCCCGATCAGGATGTACGCTTGGGTTCGCTGCCAAGAATTCGCGAAGGCGAGCACGTCCTTCAGCAGCTCACCCTTCACCTCGTCCGACTCGCCCTCAAATCGGTACTGGTCCCTCTTGAAGTCGAGAGCCGACCCCTCGTCCTCGTGAAGGAGCGCCTCGAAGCGGTTCGCATCCATCTGGAGTCTCCGGTTCAACGCCTCTACGTGAAGACGGGCATGTTCCGGATCTTCTTCACCCCAGCGGAGAGCTTCGTCATCTCCTCCTGTGTGGTCGGCTTGAAGTGCATGGTCTCGAGTAGCGTCAGCAGGCCGACGATCTCGTTCTGACGCCGTGCCAAGTTCCGCACGGCGTTTTCAAGCTGTACCCCCGTGAGCGTGGGCTTCTCTGTCATTGTTCCCTCCTGCTCGAAGTTCTCCACCCAAGATCGCTCGAATCGTGCCCTTGTCAAGGTCCTCTCCGCAAACTGACCAGGTACCGTGAGGGGTCCCCCGAGGGGACCTGCGGTCGTGGGCAGCTCGGTCACCTCCGCCGCGATGCGCCTCCCGATCATCCCGAAGCTCGCCCTCAAGCACCCCGGGGTGCAAAAAGAGGTCGCTTCGTCTCGGCGAACGCGAACCCAGGGCGGGCTACAGTGGATGGTGTTTCAGAAACGTCCCGATGTGATCGGCAAGGTATGGCACCCAGTGCTTCCACCGATCGGAATCCCACAGGCCGTGCTCGAGCCCGGGCACGGTCAGAACCGAGAAACGGTCGACGAGCTTCTGGACCCCTTGCAGGGTGTTCACCTGGTCGCGCGAGCCTGCGATGATGTGGACGCGTCCCGACAGCCCGGCGAGAATCTCCGCCTTCAGGGTCCCCCGATTCAGGCCGACGTGCTGGAACACGCTGTACGCCACGGTGCCCGTGTCGATGCCGAATGACTTAAGCTGACTCGTCTTTCTGTAGAACGCACGGACTGCTTCGAACTTCTCCGGCCGGATCTTCAGAGACTCGGGAACCAGATCCTCGAGCGATGACCCGGAGCAAAGCAGAATGCAGGAATCCAGGAGGCCTTGGTCTTCGTGTTCGGCAACAAGGACCGCCGCCAGCGCCGCGAGGCCGCCGAGAGAGTGTCCGAGGAGGTGGACTTTCGTGCTTGCGTCGAGACCTGGGACGATCTTTCCCTCTTTCACTTCCCGGGCAAGCTTGATCTGGTCCGCCACGATTTGCTCGTAGCCATAATAGAGCCGCTCGGGGTTCATCGCGCAAACAATGGCCGGAATCGCGTTCCAGCCCGCTCGTCGGGCGTACCGATCGATCTTCGGGTTGGACTCCGGGATTCGCCAGAAGTGCATCGGCAACGGCAGCAGGACCGATGATAAACCACGATGAGCGAGACTCGGAGAAAGCCCGAGGTCCGGATCGTTATAGAGGGCTGCCGAAGGATCGGCCAGTCCGTTCGTGATGATCACGAAATGCCGAGCTTCTCGAGTCGGGGTTTCCGCGTCGTGAACGGAGAGGGGGAACTCGTTGTTCGGGAGGATTTGCTTGTCGGTCTCGGCCCAGGCTGGATGGGGCTTCCGCCACTTGCCCGTCGTGAAGGCTACTGACCGGATTGCCATCCCCAGCCTTCGTGAGGACCGAGCCCTCAGGCCTGCGTGACCGTCATGCCGACCGAGCCGCGTGCCGCGCTGCCTTGGGCAGCCAGGTCAGAGCACCTCCGGAATACCGAGGTGCTCCTGAGGCCTCATCGGCCCTGCCTCTGGACCTTGGCCTTGATGTCGAGGTAGCGGTCGCACATGCCCGGCTTCGTGAAGAAGTCCATGATGCTCCGAAAGCCCGCCTCGCGCGCGAGCGCCCGTGCGTCCCGATGACCCGCCCGGCGCGCAACGAGATCCATGTCGCGCTCCCCGACGAGACTTTCGGCAAGCGTGGCGAGGATCTCTCTGTCCAGTTCCCTCTCTTCGCGGTTCGGTGGCCGTCCCGGGAGGCCCCCATTCTTCGGCCAACCCCTCACCATCCTTCGCGGCATTCCTGACATAGGCTCCCCTCCAGCACGCGTCCTGTCATCACCAGGCCCCGTACACATGGCTTTCCCCGCAGTCGCCACTGGGCGCGTAACCGCAGGAATGAACTTCGATTAGCATAACACGCGCCACGATGGGCCGCAATGGCCCCTAATCGTCACTACTGGTGTGTCCCTTCCCCACCAGGTGAGAACGTGAAAGTAGGGCGCCGAGTCGGAGCGTGTCAACTGGATTGCCTGCGGATGGAGGCGACCCCATCCCCATTATCGGCCCACGACAAGTCGTCTTGCGCCACCCCCGGGGGCCTCCGCGCACCGTACCAGAACCTCCTCAAGCTGTCAGATCGCCCAAGGCGTCCACCGGACGGCGCAGGAGACGCGGTCGGACAGAAAGGCCCGGGCCGGCGCACCGGGTGGCGTGCCTCGGCCCTGTGGTTAGTCCGCTCACTGGCCGAATTTCGCGGATTCGACTGTCTCCGCGCTTTTTCCAGACCATCCCTTGCCAAGCTCTTCCCACATTCCCGCGCCCCGGGGAGGCTTGAGAGGAAAGGCCGGGTCCGCTTCTAGAGCACCTTGCAGAGGCCGGGAGAGCCCCGTGGTGCCCCGATTGGGCGCGGACGGCCCCCCCCCGGGGGGGGGCTGATTCAGGGGGAATCGCGGTGTGGTGGGCTCTCTCGAGGGGAAGTGCGTAGCTCCCTTTGAATCCGGACCGCGCAATGCCGGCGCCTCCGGGAGATTCCCCGGGATGAAGCGCCTGCCCCATCCCCCTACCCCCCCTATCCCTCTGGAGCACCCTATCCTTGCGGCTCCTACGCCTCTCGCAGAGGGGGAGCGTCCTTCAAGCCCAACGCGATGATTCTTGCGAGCTCATGCTCGAATTCAGCCATGCCGACGTGGTTGTCGTTGCCGGGCCGGGCCAGATGCCCCGCACGCTGAGTCGCCCGCCGGAGGATCTCGTCCTTCGAGTGCCGAAGGAGGACGTGAAGCGCCCTGTGCAGGTTGCTCGGCTTGATCGACGCATCCAGCCTCAAGGAGAGCTCGTTCACCAGTTGCGTCAGCCCCGATTTCTCTTCTGCCGTCATCGCGAACCGCTCGATCCTCGGCCGGCGCGGCTTGGTGATGGGCTTTGGCGCGGGCGCCTTCTTGTCGGATATCGAGACCACGTTCTCCTCTTGAGAATCTTCCCTCCTCGAGGCAGCTCTCTCCGAAGGGGGCTCTTCCGGAGAAGGCCCAGGCGGCCGTGGTTCGCCGACGCTTGCCTCTCCCCCGCCCTGCATGACCCGGCTCACCAGCTTCGTCTCGACCGGCCGGAAGGGTTCGGTGTTCTTCGGCACTCGTTTAGGCATTCAGGGCCTCCTCCCTCGGCCTCGAGAGCTCGCCGATTCGAACCTCGAACTCCTTTACGAGCTCGCGGAATTGCTCCGTGATCTTGTGCTCGGGCTCCGTCTCAAAGATGGTTTTTCCGAGCTTCTGCGCCGCCGGCAGAACGGTCGAGTGCCCGATCATGGTGTTGAACTTCCGGCTCACTCCCCCCTCGGGCGTGAAGGTCTTCTCGACGTAGTCGAGGAGCTCTTGAGCGAGACGCGTCCGTTCACGGACTGCGAGAAGAACGACACCGAGGAGAATGAGGTTTTGGTTCCCGTGCTTCTGCGCGTCGTCGATGTCGGCGAGCGCGTCGTTCAAGCCTCGGATGCTGAAGGGATCCGGAATGGCGGCGAGAAGGAAGTACTCGGCCGCCTTGTAGGCCGCGACCGTCGGGGTGTTGCTGTTCGGGGCCGTGTCGAGAAAGATGTAGTCGTACTTCCCGTGGAGGGCGCGGAGAGGCTCGCTCAGCGCTTCATGGGGATTCCGCATCTTCGCGTGATCCCGAAGAGCGGTGTCGATGTTCGAGATCTTCCGGTTGCACGGAATGATGTCGACGTGTTCCGGAAGCCATACACCATCTACGGGGTCGTTCGTCATCGTCACAACCTCGGCATCTTCCGCGCCGAGCATCAGCTCAAACGTCCCGTAGAAAGCATCGCCGTCGATTCCGAAGTGGTGGGTCGTTCCCGCGTTCTCGTCGAGGTCCACGATGAGCGATTTCCTTCCGCGCTCGGCCAGCCCGCGGGCCAGATGAACAGCCAGCGTCGACTTTCCGACTCCCCCCTTCTGGTTCCCGATAGCAACGATCTTCGTATCGCGAACGGCATCTTCCATTTTTTTCTACCTCCCCCCTGTTCTCCCGAAGAGGCGTCTACGCCACAACGCCTTCATGCTACTAGGCCTTGACGCCTCTAGGCTCCTTGGCTTTAACGCCACTAGGTACCGGAGAAGGGATTGGATTGCAACAACTTTTTCAGAGAATCGGTTGGCCAACAGGCCAAAACGCCCGAACGCCTTAAGGCGGAAACGCCCGAACGCCTTAAGGCCTTTTGGCATTTAGGCCTTAGCGCGTTGTGGCGTTTAGGCCCTAACGCCGAATTTTCTTCTTGCCAGGGATTTGCCCGGCCTGGTAGAGGGGTGGGGACTGGGAGATTTCTGACATGCGGCGGCAACAGGTTGCACGGCTTCTCCTCCCGGGTGAGGGGCTATGGACCACTTGAGCGAGAGGCGAGACGCACTTCGAGGAATCTACGAATCCCTCTCTGGACCGGAGCGTCGGGCTCGCATTCTCCTCGAGCCGGCCTACCGGGACGTCTACAACGAAATCACAAGGCCCGACCGGATCGCCGTAGTCCCCCAGTAC